>JBBQKM010000334.1:0-3196 GCA_038326915.1 Sphingomonadales bacterium | reverse complement strand
TGCTGCCGCTGCCATCGGCGATCCTGGCGCCGCGCCGCCGCGACGTGCCGCTGCGCGCGCATCTGAACACCATTGCCGGCGATATCCGCATCGCGATCAGCCTGATCGGGCTGCAACTGGTCACGGTTGCCGACCAGGCGGTGCGGATGGTCGACGCCATCGCGCGCACGCTGATCCGGCTGTTCATCACGCGGCGGCACCTGCTCGAATGGACGACCGCCGCCAAGGCCAGCGCCTCGCCCAACCCCGGCATCGCCCAACTGTATCGCTTCATGGCACGATCGGTGCTGCTGACGCTGGTGCTTGCCGGGCTGGCGCTCTGGCTGCAGCCCGGCAGCTGGCCGCTGGTGCTGCCGCTGGCGCTGGCATGGGCCGCGGCGCCGGCGATCGCCTGGTGGGTCAGCCAGCCGCGCCCGGTTGCCACCGACGCCCGGCTCGACGCGGCGCAGCGCCAGCAGCTCGCCGATATCGCGCTGCAGACCTGGGCGTTCTTCACCACCCATGTCACCGCCGAGCACAACCATCTGCCGCCCGACAATTTCCAGGAAACGCCCGATCCGGTCGTCGCGCACCGCACCTCGCCGACCAACATCGGTCTATACCTGCTGGTCGTCGCCACGGCGCGCAATCTCGGCTGGTGCCCGCCCGAACAGGCGCTCGACCGGCTGGAGGCGACCTTTGCGACGCTCGCGCGCATGGCGCGCTTCCGTGGGCATTTGTTCAACTGGTACGATACCCGCGACCTGCGCGTGCTCGATCCGGCCTATGTCTCCGCCGTCGACAGCGGCAATCTGGCGGGGCATCTGATCGCGCTCGCCAATCTGGTCGAAGCCTGGGATGCCCCCGACGAAGCGCCGCGTGCCGCGCATATTGCCGCCGAGGCGCGAGCGATGGCGCTGGCGATGGATTTCGCGTTCCTGATCGATCCCGAACGGCTGCTGCTGTCGATCGGCTGGTCGGTTGCCGACAACCGCCGCGACGAAAGCTGCTACGACCTGCTCGCCTCCGAAGCGCGGCTGGCCAGCCTGTTCGCGATTGCCAAGGGCGATGTGCCGGCCAAGCACTGGTTCCGGCTGGGGCGCAGCGCCACCGCGGTCGGCGGATCGTCGGTGCTGATTTCCTGGTCGGGATCGATGTTCGAATATCTGATGCCGTCGCTGCTGATGCGGGCGCCCGATGGCAGCCTGCTCGAAACGTCGAACCGCCTCGTCGTCCAGCGCCAGCGCGACTATGCCCGCGAGGCCGGGGTGCCGTGGGGCATTTCGGAATCGGCGTACAATGGCCGCGACCGCGAAATGACCTACCAATATTCCAACTTCGGCGTGCCGGGGCTGGGGCTGAAGCGCGGCCTGTCGGAAAACCTTGTCATCGCGCCTTATGCCACCGGGCTTGCCACCATGGTCGATGCGCGCGCGGCGCTCGACAATTTCGCCGCGCTGGCGGCGATCGGCGGGCGCGGCGACTATGGTTTCTACGAATCGATCGATTTCACCCCCGGCCGCGTGCCCGATGGCCAGCGCAGCGCCGTGGTGAAGACCTATATGGCGCATCACCAGGGCATGGCGCTGCTCGCCATTGCCAATGTCCTCGATGGCGGCAAGCTGCGCGACGCCTTCCACGCCGAACCGATCATCCGCGCCACGGCACTGCTGCTCCACGAACGCCCGCCACGCGGCGTCGGCACCTTCAACCCGCGCGCCGAGGAAGCGACGCTGGCCGCCACCGATCGCCCCGCCGAAGCTGGCGCGGTTCGCACCTATGGCGCCCGCACCGACGGCGCCCACCCCGTCCACCTGCTGTCGAACGGCCGCTATGCGGTGCTGCTGACCAGCAGCGGCGCCGGCTACAGCCGCTGGAAGGGCCTTGCCATCAACCGCTGGCGCGAGGATCCGGTCGTCGCCGGATACGGCTCGTGGCTGTATGTCACCGACCGGTTGAGCGGCGAATCCTGGTCGGCAACGGCGGCGCCACTGGGCGCACAGCCGACGCAGTACACCGCGTCGTTCACCGAAGGCCGGGCGGATTTCCACCGCCGCGACGGCGTGCTGGCGACGACGACCGAGGTGCTGATTTCCCCCGAGGACGACGCCGAGGTGCGGCGCGTGTCGGTCGCCAATCGCGGCAACCGCGCCCGCGAGATCGATGTCACCTCGCTGATCGAATTGACGCTGGGGGCGCAGGCGACCGATCTCGCGCATCCGGCGTTTGCGCGGATGTTCATCGCAACCGAATGGCTCGACGGCCCGGTACTGGTGGCGCACCGGCGGCCGCGCGGCGCTGATGACCCGGCGATCTGGGTGGCGCATCTGGCCGTCATCGAGGGCGAGGCGACAGCGCCCATCGCCTGGGAAACCGATCGCTCCGCCTTCATCGGCCGCGGGCGTTCGGCGGCCGATCCGATCGGACTGGGGCAGCCGCTGACGGGCCATGCCGGCACCGTGCTCGATCCGGCGCTGGTGCTGCGCTGCCCGGTGCGGGTGCCGCCGGGGCAGACGGTGCGCGTCGCCTTCTGGACGATCGCCGCTGATTCGCGCGCCGCGCTGATCGCTGCCATCGACCGCCACCGCGATGCCAGCGCCTTTGATCGCGCCCAGGTCGGCGCCTGGACCCAGGCGCAGATCGAACGCCGCTTCCTGCGGCTCGATCCCGGTGCTGCCGCCGATTTCCAGCGGCTCGCCGGCCATATCGTCAATGCCGATGCCGCCCATGCGCCACCGGCGGCGCTGGTGGCCGACGCCGCCGGGCCGCAATCGGCGCTGTGGGTGCACGGCATTTCGGGCGACCTGCCGATCGTGCTGCTGCGCATCGACGATCCGCGCGACATGGCCATCGTCGCCGATGTGCTGCGGGCGTTCGAATTCCTGCAGGGGCGGTATCTGGCGTTCGACCTCGTCATCCTCAACGAACGCCGCGCCTCGTACATCCAGGACCTGCAGGGTGCCATCGACGATGCGGTGCGGGTCGTCCGCGCCCGCCCGGCACCGCCGGGGGTGCGCGGCGATGTTTATACGCTGCGCAGCGACCTGATGCTCGAACAGCAGGTTGCAGCGCTGCGGGCGCTGTCGCGCGTCGAACTGCTCGCCCAGCGCGGCAGCCTGCGCCGCCAGCTGCAGCGCGCCGAAACGCCGGCAGCGGCCGCGCCCGCCGCCACCAACGTACCCGCGCCGGCGGCGCCCCGACCCCGGCGGCCGCGCGC
>JBBQKM010000333.1:0-3210 GCA_038326915.1 Sphingomonadales bacterium | reverse complement strand
AGCAGGCCTTGAAAGTACGCAGTGTTGCAACGCGGAGTCCACGCCATGGGTCCGCCCGCGTTAACCAAGATATGAATATGGTTAACAGCTAAAAATTTAATTAAATTCAATCGATTTTTGTTCGATCGCCGGTGGCTGCTTCTTGCGGCAATCGGCCGGACAATTCGGCGCCGGCATCGGCCGGTAACCGGCTGAAGATGATGACGGAAAGCGCCGAAATGAGCGCCACCACCAGAAAAGCCGGAGCGAAATCGCTCGCGGTCAGCTCAGTATGGCCGCGCCAGGAGGCTGTCACATCGACCGCCAGCGCGCCGAGCGCGACGCCGGCCGAGATCGAAAGCTGCTGGCCGACGCTGACCAGCGCGGTGGCGCGGGAGACGCGGGCATGTTCGACCTCGGCATAGGCGATGGTGTTGATGGAGGTAAATTGCAGCGAGCGGAAAAACCCGCCGATCAGCAGCACAATAAACATCAAGGCCGCAGGCGTAGCCGCGGTAAAGGCCGCGCAGACGGCAAGGAAGCAGGCGCTGATGATCGCGTTGAACATCAGGATGGTGCGGAAGCCGAAACGCCTGAGCACGGTGGCGGCCGCCACCTTCATGCCCATGGCGCCGGCGGCCGAACCGAAAGTGATCATGCCGGATTGAAACGGCGTCATGCCGAAACCGACCTGCAACATCAGCGGCAACAGAAACGGCAGTGCGCCGATGCCGAGCCGAAACGTAAAGCCGCCGAGCACGCTGGCGCGAAAGGTTGGCAGCCGGAACAGCGTCAGGTCGAGCGCGGGGATGGCGGTGTGGCGCGCATGCACGAGATAGGCGGCGATGAAGCACGCGCCGCGGGCGATGAGTGCTGCGACCACCGTCCAGGGCAGGAAGTTCAAGCCGAGCACCGACAGGCCGAAGGCGATGCCGGCAATGCCGAGCCCCGCATAGATCATGCCGACGATGTCGAAGCGCTCGTGATGTTCGGCGCGCACGTCTTCGATGTAGCGGGTGGCGAGCACGATGCCGACGAGCCCAATCGGCACGTTGATCAGAAAGATCCAGTGCCAGCTCGCGTAAGTCGTAATGAAGCCGCCGACCGGCGGGCCGATCACCGGACCGATCAGCGCCGGCGTCGTCACCCAGGCCATGGCGGCGACCAGTTCGCGCCGGCTGATCGAGCGCACCAGCACCATGCGGCCGACCGGGGTCATCATGGCGCCGCCCATGCCTTGCAGGATTCGGGCGAAGACGAAATCGGTGAGCGAAGACGACAGCGCGCAACAGATCGAGCCGATGACGAAAATGGCGATGGCCGCGCGGAAAACGGTGCGGGCGCCGAAGCGGTCGGCGGTCCAGCCGGAGGCGGGGATGAAGATGGCGAGCGACAGGAGATAAGAGGTGACCGCGAGCTTGAGCGCTAGCGGATTGTTGCCGATGTCGCGCGCAATCGCCGGCAGCGCGGTGGCGATCACGGTCGAATCCATGTTCTCCATGAACAGGGCGACCGCGATGATCAGCGGGACGATGCGGTCACGGCGCATGGATAAAGAACCCGGCGGGGTTGGCAGTGTCGGCCCTTCGCTCCTTGAACCGCAAAGCGGGGGATAAAGGAAGGCCCGATAGGCTGTGGGCTTCATGGCAGCCATTCGGGAACACCCTAGGAATCATTGGATTCCCGTGCTACGGACCCACGCCAACCCCAAAAGCGGGCCGAGACGCACATGAGGCGAGCCCTCGTGACAGGCACCTTATAAGCCGGCGGCAGGCCTTTTTCCCTTTTCGGGGGCGAGGAGTTGGCGAATGCTATCGAAAAACAACGGTAATATCCGCGAAGCGCTCACTTTCGATGACGTGCTGATCAGGCCCGGCCTGTCGGAAGTGATGCCGTCCGATGTCGATATCCGCTCGCGCATCACCCGCTCGATTTCGCTCAATATCCCGATCCTGGCCTCCGCCATGGACACGGTGACCGAATCCCACATGGCGATTGCGATGGCGCAGGCCGGCGGTCTCGGCGTCATCCACCGCAACATGGAGCCGGACGAGCAGGCGGCGCAGGTGCGCCAGGTCAAGAAATTCGAAAGCGGCATGATCGTGAACCCGGTCACCATCGAGCCCGACAAGACGCTCGCCGACGCGCTCGAACTGATGAAGGAAAACCGCATCTCCGGCATTCCGGTGGTCGAGCGCTCAGGGAATGGGGCGCCCGGTAAGCTGGTCGGCATTCTGACCAACCGCGATGTGCGTTTCGCCAAGGACCCGCGCCAGCGCGTCGCCGAACTGATGACCAAGGACAAACTGGTCACGGTGCGCGAGGGTGTCGATCAGGAAGAAGCCAAGAAGCTGTTGCATCAGCATCGCATCGAGAAGCTGCTGGTGGTCGACGATCAATATCGCTGCGTCGGTTTGATCACGGTGAAGGACATCGAGAAGGCGGTCGCCAATCCGAACGCCTGCAAGGACGAGCAGGGCCGCCTGCGCGTGGCGGCGGCGACCACGGTCGGCGACAAGGGTTTTGCGCGCACTGAGGCGCTGATCGCGGCTGGCGTCGATCTGGTCGTGGTCGACACCGCGCATGGCCATTCGCAGCATGTGCTGAACGCCGTGTTGCGCATCAAGAAGCTGTCGAACGCGGTGCAGGTGGTGGCCGGCAATGTGGCGACGAGCGAAGGCGCGAAAGCGCTGATCGACAGTGGCGCGGACGCGATCAAAGTCGGCATCGGTCCAGGGTCGATCTGCACGACGCGCATTGTTGCCGGCGTCGGCGTGCCGCAACTGACCGCGATCATGGATTCGGTCGAAGCCGCGCAGAAGCAGGGCATCCCGGTGATCGCCGATGGCGGCATCAAATATTCCGGCGATCTCGCCAAGGCGCTGGCCGCCGGCGCCGATGTCGCCATGGTCGGCTCGCTACTGGCCGGCACCGACGAGACGCCGGGCGAGGTGTTTTTATATCAGGGCCGTTCCTACAAGAGCTATCGCGGCATGGGCTCGGTCGCGGCCATGGCGCGCGGCTCGGCCGACCGCTATTTCCAGCAGGACATCAAGGATGCGCTCAAGCTGGTGCCGGAAGGCGTCGAGGGCCAGGTCGGCTACAAGGGCCCGGTCGCAAATGTGCTGCATCAGCTGAGCGGCGGCTTGCGCGCTGCCATGGGCTATGTCGGCGCCGCGACGCTCAAGGAATTCCACGACAAGGCCCAGTTCGTGCGCATTTCGGGCGCAG
>JBBQKM010000332.1:0-3219 GCA_038326915.1 Sphingomonadales bacterium | reverse complement strand
ATGGTCGGGATGCCGCGCACGCCATAGCGCGTCGGGGCATCGGGATTGTCGTCGATGTTGAGCTTGACGATCTCGACGCCATCGAGTTCGGCGTTGATCTCCTCGAGCGCCGGGCCGATCTGGCGGCAGGGGCCGCACCATTCGGCCCAGAAATCGACGAGCACCGGCTTGTCGGCGCTGATCACATCGGCATGGAAGCTGGCATCGGTAATCTGCTTGGCGGCCATCGGGGCAATCCTCAAAGGTTCAGTCCGGAAAGATAGGCGCCGGACCATCACTGTTCAACACAACATCGGCTTTCGGTGCATGAAGCGCAACCATCGCATCGGGCAATTCGATCAGCGCCGGGCCTTCGGTGTACAGCAGTGCGGCGCGCACCGTCCGGCCCGGGAACACCTGGGCCAGCGCCGCGACATAGGCGGCCATCTGTTTCAGGTGATAGGGTTCGACACTGTCGGCCGTGGCCGGCACCCGCTTCCCGGTCTTGAAATCGACGACAAGGACGCTGTCGCCGATCACCAGCCGATCGACCTTGCCGGCGATGACGGTGCCGCCGACGACCGCAGCAATCGGCGCCTCGGCCAGTGCATCGGCGGCGAACACCGCGGCAAAGCGCGGATCGTCGAGGATGGCGAGGACGGTCGCGACCAGCGCGGGACCATCGAGTTCGGGCACGGCCATCCGGCACCAGGCCTCGCCGGCAGCGCGGCGGCGGTCGGCGGCGATTTCGGGCAGGCGTTCGAACAGCGCGTGCAGCGCCGCGCCGCGCCGCGCTGCCGCCTTGGCCGCGGGTCCGGAGGGCGGGGCAGCGACATCGTCGGCGGCGATCGCCGATGGCGACAACGGTCGCGGCGGCCGCGCCTCCTGCGGTGCTGGCGCCACCGCCCAGTCGGGCAGGGTGCGGGCGTCGTCGGGGGTGATTACGGGCGTAACGGCCACCGCCGCCGCGGGCTTGCCGGTGGCGTGGACAAGCGACGGCGCGTCCCACACCGCCAGGTCGACGCTTTCCGCCGCAAGCGCGTCCATCGCCGCCGCGATATGATGATACCAGCTGCCTTCGGGCGGCTCGGCGCGCTTGCCCGACAGCGCGCCGCCGACGAACAACAGGTCTTCGGCGCGGGTCAGCGCGACATAGAGCAGGCGGCAATGTTCGCGTTCGGCATCCTCGTCCTGCGCGATGCGCGCGTCCTCGAGCCGGCCGGTCAGGCCCTTGCGATCGGCAAGGAACACCGGCAGCGCCGCGCCGCCATCGAAGCTCATCATCACCGGCGCCTCGCGTTCGGGCCGCCGCGCCTTGGCCGTGTCGGCGAGGATGACGATCGGCGCCTGCAACCCCTTGGCGCCGTGAACGGTCATCAGCCGCACCGCATCGAGCGGCGCATCGGGATCGCGCTTGATATCGATATCGTCGCCCTCCACCCAGGCGAGAAAGCCCTGCAGCGACGGTGCATTGGCGCTTTCAAACGCCAGCGCCTGGTCGAGCACCGCGTCGATGGCGTCGCGCGCCTCCTCGCCCAGCCGCGCCAGCAGTTTCTGCCGGCCCTGCAGCGTGCCCGACAGGATGCGTTCGAAAAATTCGTAAGGTGCCGAGAAATCGGCAAGGCCGAGCACATCGCCGAGCCACGCGGCTGCCGCGACGACCGCCGGTTCGTCGCTGTCGCGCACCCGGTCCCACAAAGCCCCGGTGCGGCCATCGGCGAGGGTGAACAGCTGGTCGTAGCCGAGCGCGACGAACGGCGACACCAGCAGCGCCGCCAGCGTCAGGTCGTCGCCTGGCTGCAGCGCAAAACGCGCCAGCGCCAGCAGGTCGGCGACCGCCAGCGGATCGGTGAGTTTCAGCCGGTCGACGCCCGCCACCGGCACGCCATGTTCGTGCAGCGCTGCGACAAAGGCATTGGAAAAGGCGCTGCGGCTGCGCACCAGCACCAGGATATCCTGCGGGCGCACCGGGCGACCGGTCGATGGCACCAACATCGGTTTCGCCGGATCGAGCCACAGCGCGATGGTTTCGGCGACATTGTGCGCCATGGTGATCTCGGCCTTGGGCGCCGGCGCGTTGTCATCGTCGCCGTCCTCGCCGTCGTCGTCGCTGGCCGGCAGCACGGGTGGCCACAGCGTCACCCGCCCGGCGTCGGTCTTGCGGTGGGGCTCGTGCGGCAGCACCCCGTCACTGTCGAAACTCGTCGGCCCGAGCGTCGCGATCACTTCGTCGACGACATCGAGCACCGCGCCGACCGAGCGGAAATTCGTCGTCAGTTCGATGGCCTCGAGCGCATCGCCGACATCGCTGGCGAGCAGGCTGAAATCCTCGCGCTTGTCGCGATAAACCTTGGGATCGGCGCCCTGGAAGCCGAAGATCGACTGTTTGTAGTCGCCAACGACGAACAGCGTGCGGCGCGTCTCGCGCGCGCCGACGCCGGCGAAAAACTCGCCGATGAGCGCGCGGACGATCTCCCATTGCCGCAGATTGGTGTCCTGCGCCTCGTCGACGAGGACATGATCGATGCGCTGGTCGAGCTTGTAGCGCACCCAGTCGGCGGCGCCGGGCGCCAGCAGGAGCCGCTGCGCCGCGACGATCATGTCATCATAATCGACAACGCCGAGCCGCGCCTTGGCGGTTTTCCAGTCCGCCGCCAGCCGTTTGCCGACGCGCAGGTGGCGCGCCGCGTGCGCGGCGGCGGCGTAGAGCCTTTGTTCGGCGCGGATCGGGATCAGCGCCATGCCGAACTCGGCATAGAAATCCGCCGCCCACGGGTCGTGCAGCGCCACAGCCTTGGTGATCGTCTGGGTGTTGACCGTCTCGCTCTGGGTCAGGAACACCTCGCACAGCGTTTCGAATGCGCCCGCCTTGTCGGCCGCTTCGAGCCAGGCCTGCAGCTTGACGCGCTTGGCCGCCGCGACCTTGCCGCCGAATTCGAGCGCCGTCGCCAGCCGTGCCAGCCCGGCAAGATCGAGCCCGCGCACCTGCGTCGCCAGCGCCGCCGCGCCATCGCCATCGGTCGGCAGGCCGAACCCCCGCCGCAGCATCGGTTCGATGCCCGCCAGCGCCAGCCCGGCGAGCGCTTCGCCATGCGCCATCAGCCGGGCCGCGACCGTGCCCATCTGCTGCTCGCCGCCGGCGATGCTAATCTCCGCAAGATCGGCGAGGAAGTCCTCGTCACCGTCGCGCGCCGCCGCCTCGATCGCTTCCGCCAGCAGGCGTCGCCGCAGCGCCATGCC
>JBBQKM010000331.1:0-3226 GCA_038326915.1 Sphingomonadales bacterium | reverse complement strand
GCGGCGATCTGGATTCGCAAGGGCCGCACCGATGCCATTGCGCCATCGCCGGCGGCACCCGATGCGCGGGCTGAATCCGTCGATGATCGCGTCCACCAGGGCACGGTCGATTATTCGGCGCAGCTGACCATCCCGGCGGCGCTCGATTTCCAGGCCGGCATCGATCCGGCGGCCAAGCTCGCGCGGCTGCAATGGTTGCGCAACCGCTGGGTGCGGCCGTTGCGCGGGCTGGATGGCCTGGAGATATTGCTGCCCGATGATCCGGCGCTGCACGGTGCCTCGACATCGTTCCGCATTCGGGGCCGCACCAGCGCCGCCGACAATATCGCCATCACCGATGCGCTGCTGCAACGTTTCAACATCATGACCGTCCACCGCACCGGGCTGGCCGGCGGCAGCTGCATCCGCGTCACACCGTCACTGTTCACGTCGCCGGCTGAGGTCGATGCCTTGGTGCCGGCGCTGCGGACACTGGTGGCGGAGTTGGGTCGTTAAGGTTTGGGCGGGAAAGTCGGCTATTGGTGGATATCTGCCTTTCGGTCGATCCAGGTATCGTAGCGTCAGCTTTTGCCTCACCTATGCGCTGAGGCGGACCGACACTATACCCGTCACGGCGAGCGGCGATATTTGAGGAGAGCAGGATGCGTCATTGCGCTTTGCCGGCGGCGATCGGGGTTGCCATCTCGACCTCTGGCTTAGCGAGCCCGGCGCAAGGTCTGATTTCAGGCGTCTATGTATTGGACCGTGGACAAAGCGACGACGTCCTTCAAGCGATCGAGAGCGCTGTTGCCGCCCTTCCCAACGCTCTCGCTCGAAGTAACATGATCAAGGCCAACCTGCCTTTAGAGAATATTAGAATCGTTGATTCAGCAGGTCGGTTCTCGATCAAGAGCGATGCCAGGCCACTACTTCTCGTTTCGCTAGGCGAGGAGCCGATTGAGTGGAAGCCCTGGAACGGGCAGGTCTTTGATGTGTCGGCAAAAGCGAACGGTGAAACTGTTTCGCTAACCTTCAGTGCGCCCAACAGCAAGCGGACCACAGTGTATCATAGCGTTGGTCAGCAGTTGGTGGCGGAGACTACCGTCATCGGTCCGGGGTTCTCTACACCAATTCGCTATAAGGTCGTCTATAATCGAGCGAAATGACAGGATCTAAGGTTCGGACTTTCTCGTGAGAAGCCGTTGAACGGTCTTCGTCTCGTAGATGCGGATGCAGGTCCAGATTATATCTCCAGCGTCTGATTTGAGGTGCGCTACGATCGTGAACGGACGGCAACAAGTGGGGTGAAAGCAGGCGGCGCAATCCGGTCCTTAAATTGCCGTTAAGAAAGTCTCGAAAGTCACCTCAGTTGCGGTTTTGGCGGCGCAAAGATATATCTTCGTCGGAAGATTTCCGCAGAAACTCACGATGTCAAAGAGCGAAACGCTCGCCCTGATAACCAAATCGGTGATATTTGTCAAGCGGCGGGCTCGGAGCTTGCTTCGCGCATTCGGGCAGGGGTGCAGCATTGGCCAATCCCGCGCGACGCGGCGCGCCATGATCTCCTCGCCCACACCACCTAATCATTGCCGAAGGCGGCGGCAGGCACTAGATGTTGTGCCGGGCCCGCAGGGTGCGGGCGGGATTTGGCATGACGATCGAAACCATCGCCCTCGCGGCCGACCATGCAGGCTATGCGCTGAAACAGCTGCTGGCCGACGAGCTGCGCGCGGCCGGCCATGATGTGCTCGACCTTGGCCCGCACAGCGAGGCATCGGTCGATTATCCCGATTATGGCGCCAAGCTCGGTGCGGCCATCGCGGCCGGGCGCGCCAGCTACGGCATCGCCATCTGCGGGTCGGGAATCGGCATTTCGATCGCCGCCAATCGCAACCCCGCCGTGCGCTGCGCGCTCGTCACCTCCGGGTTGATGGCGCGGCTGGCGCGGCAGCACAATGATGCCAATTGCATCGCGCTCGGCAGCCGAATCATCGGCATCGAGGTCGCGCGCGATTGCGTCCACGAATTCTTGCACACCAAATTCGCCGGGGGGCGCCACGCAGGCCGTGTCGCCAAGCTCGGCCAGATCAGGGACATCGCCGCATGAGCACCAATCCAGCACTCGTCACCGAAACCCTGCCGACCGGCTTTTTCGAAACGCATCTGGCGCTGGCCGATGCTGCCGTTGCTGCCGCTGTCGCGTCGGAACTCGATCGCCAGCAGCACCAGATCGAGCTGATCGCATCGGAAAACATCGTGTCGCGCGCCGTGCTCGAAGCGCAGGGGTCGGTATTCACCAACAAATATGCCGAAGGCTATCCCGGCAAGCGCTATTACCAGGGCTGTGCGCCGTCGGACGCGGTGGAAACGCTGGCGATCGATCGCGCCAAGCAACTGTTCGATTGCGCCTGGGTCAATGTCCAGCCGCATTCCGGCGCGCAGGCCAATGGCGCGGTGATGCTGGCGCTGGTCAAGCCCGGCGACACGATCCTCGGCATGAGCCTCGATGCCGGCGGCCATCTGACCCATGGCGCCGCCCCGGCGATGAGCGGCAAATGGTTCAACGCCGTCCAATATGGCGTGCGCCGCGAGGATCATCTGATCGACTATGATGAAGTCGAGCGGCTGGCGCGCGAGCACAAGCCCAAGCTGATCATCGCCGGCGGCTCGGCCTATCCGCGCATCATCGATTTCGCGCGGTTCCGGGCGATTGCCGACAGTGTCGGCGCGCTGCTGCATGTCGACATGGCGCATTTCGCCGGGCTGGTCGCCGCCGGCATCCACCCGTCGCCGCTGCCCCACGCCCATGTCGTGACGACGACGACGCACAAGACCCTTCGTGGCCCGCGCGGCGGCATGATCCTCAGCAACGACGAGGCGCTGGGCAAGAAGCTCAACAGCGCGGTGTTCCCCGGCCTGCAGGGTGGCCCGCTGATGCACGTCATCGCTGCCAAGGCAGTGGCCTTCGGCGAAGCGCTGCAGCCCGATTTCAAGGACTATGCCGTCCGCATCGTCGCCAATGCCCAGACGCTGGCGGCCAGGCTCAAGGATCGCGGCTGCGCCGTCGTCGCCGGCGGCACTGATACCCATCTGGCGCTGATCGACCTGACGCCGAAGGGGCTGACCGGCAAGGATGCCGACGAGGCCCTGGAGCGTGCCGGCATCACCTGCAACAAGAATAGCGTTCCCTTCGATCCGCTGCCGCCGACCAAGACCAGCGGTATCCGCGTCGGCGCGCCCGCCGGCA
>JBBQKM010000330.1:0-3241 GCA_038326915.1 Sphingomonadales bacterium | reverse complement strand
CGTCGCGGGAGAATGGTCGCCGCCGAGCGCCGCTGTCACCACCGCGATCATCCCGCCCGGCCCGCCGCGGCCGCCCGAGGCCGGCCAATGGAATGGCGCCACCGAAGTCAGCTTCAGCCACCCCGAATTGCTGCGTGGCGGCAGCATGGGCGCCTATGCCATTGATCTTTACGCCCAGCCGCCGGGTGGCGACATCGCGTTCGTGGCGGTGCTGTCGGCGGATGCCGAAGCGGCGAACGGTGGTCGCCAGCCCGATCGCAGCGGCCGGTTCCGCTTCACCCTCGCGGCAGCGCCGCTTAGTGGCACGGTGTTTCGCGCCATGATCACCGATCCGGCCGGCCGCACCAGCCCGCCCAGCGACCCGGTGATCGTGCCATGAGGGGGGCATAGCCATGGCGTTGCGTCCGCTCGTTCCGGCCCCCGACAGCCTCGGCCTGGCCTCGCCGGCCGTCGGCCCGTGGTTCGATACCGACCAGAACCTGGGTCCGCCCGATGGCGACCTGAGTGTGCGCTTCACGCCCGGCCCCTCGGTTGCCTGGCTGCCGCCGGCGCGCGGTGTGCTGTCGCTGCTGTTCGCCACGCCGACCCGGCCACCGGCCCTGGCCGGGCTGCGCCAGGCCAATGGCACGCCAGCCTTTGCCGATGACGGGCTCGTGGCGCTGTTCCAGCTGCTGCCCGAGGTGCTGGTGCGGCTGGAAACGCTGGCGGCGACGATCCCGTCGCCCGATGCCAGCGCCGCGACCGCCGCGACGCGGCCGATGCCACGCTGGCTGGCGATCGAGGCGAGCGGGCTGACGACGGCGAGCACCGCGGCGCAGGTCTTCGATCGCTGGGCGCAGGGCTTTGCCTCGGCAGGCAGCCCCGACCCGGCGGTCGTGCGGCGTGAAAAGCTGAAGGAAATTGGCCTCGACGGCGCCGATGGGGCGCTGACCAACGCCGACAAGCCGGCGCAAGTCCTCGCGGCGCCGGGCAAGTTTGCCGGCAATTTTGAAAAGCTGTTCACCCTCACTGCCACACCCCACACGATCTGGGCTTTCGATGAGCGCGGCCGGGCGATCGATCCGGGGGCGGCAGCGGCGTGGCTGACATTCCTCGCCACGGTCAATTTCGACAATCTGTGGGCGCCGGGGCTTTCCACCATCGAAAAACGCACCGTGACGGTCGCTGATGCGCGCACACTGCATCTTGTCGGCGCACACCAGGGCGCGGTGCCGCCGCTGTTGCTGGCGCGAACGACGGTTGGCGGCGCCAGTGGCGCAGCGACCGATGTCACCCGCCGCGCGGCAGGTGCAGCGGCAGTGACGGTCGGGTTCTCGGCGGCGCCGTCGCCCGACGATGCGCCGCTGCCGCGCGCTGCGCTGTTGCCCCATCGTGCGTGGGGGAACGCCGTGTCGTTGTGGCCCACCGGCCCGGTCGCGACGACGTTGGGCCGCGACTATGCGCGTGTCGCGCTGATCGATGTCGAAAGCCATCTGACCGGCCAACCGCGCACGCCGGTTTCGGTGACACCGACGGGGGGCGAAACGCGCCGCGCCGCCGACCAGAATCGTGCTGCGACGCGTATCAACGTGGCGCGTTCACCGCGCGGCGACGTGGCGCCCGCGCCGCTGCGCATCGCGATCGACGATGCTGCCGATGCGCTGGTCGATCTGCTGCAGGGCGGCCCGCCCGCGCTGGTGGTGACGCAGCAGCTCGATCGTGACTATGGCCCGCTGGCCGCGCTGCTCGCCGATGCCGATCCATTCCCGAACTCGCTGCCGACGCCGACGGTGCGCGCACTGGTCGGTGGCGGCACCGCGGCCGGCAACACCATTGCCGGGCAGCGTGTGTTGGTCGAATTCGCTCTCGATCCGGCGCTGGCGGGCGCAAGCCTGCGGATCTGGCCCAATGGCGTCGATCTGGCGACGGGGCGACGCAAGGCCAGCGATGGCGGCGCCGGACGGGTGCGCGCCGACGGCAATGTCAGCCTGGTGGCCCTACTGCCCGATGGCGAGAACGCCGCGTCGCAATTGGGGGCGACCGCGCTGCTCGGCACCGGCAGCGCGACGCGGCTGTACGGCGAATTGCGCTTTACCCGGCCGCTCGCGGCGGGCGGCGCGGCGCTCGCCTGGAGCAGCGCCGGGAGCGCGATCATCGCCTGTGAACAGGATCGCTTTGCCAATATCGCGGCAGCGCAAGCCGCCGGTCTGGCACCCGGATCTACGCTGGTCAACGACGATGGCGCCACCGCGAGCCTGATCGACCCGGCCAGCGTGCCGGCGGCGGCCTTTGCCGGCGAGACCGTGATCCGCGCGCTCGCCGCGGGCGACCGCGTGGCCATCACGCAAGCTGCGTTCCGTGCCGAGCCGGCGGGCAGCAGCGCCGCCTTGCTCGGCGCGACCGGCGCGACAGCGGCCGAAATCCGCCGCGAGGGTGTGCTGCGCACCAGCGGCCCCGGCACGCCGCTGCCCGGCCAGATGGCGCTGACCAGTGCTGCCGCCGCCAGTGATGCCACTACGGCGCGCGCGGTGCTGTTCCCGCCGCCGGCAGTTTCGCGCTTCCACGAGATCGGCGCAGCGCAGCAGGGCCATCCTGGCAGCCCGGCAGCGCCCGAAACCGCAGGTACCGGCGTCGATCTTTCCGGCCCGGCGGCGCTACTGGTGGCCGAGGCACTATCGGCCGTGGCCGATGCGGCAACCCCGGCGCTGGCAGCAGCGGCCGTGGCGCGCACCAGTGCGCCCGCCGATCCGCCGGGGCAGGGGCTGTTTGTCGCGGCGCTGCGCACCCAGGCGGCAGGCGTCGAAGGCGAAAGGGGTCTTGATGTCGAGGTTGTCGACAGCGGCCATCTGTTTCCATTCGGCGGTACCGAGTCCGAAATGCGAACCTGGTACGCCGATCATCCGTCGATCACCGTCGCCGCGCCGGCCGCCGGCCGCGAAGCCGCGCAGCAGCGGGCGCTGGCCCGGCGGGCACTGGCGGCAGCGCGCGGGCTGCAGGAAGGCGCCGTGGCGTTGGCGGCGGCGTTCGCGCGCGCCGAAGACCTTGTCTATCTCGAAACGCCGGCGCTCGACCTGCTGACCATCAGTGCTGGCGGCGAGGATGTGCTCGAACCCATGCAGGCGCTGAAGGACCGGTTGACCGATCAAAAGGCGCTGCATGCGGTGATTTGCGTCCCGGTCGAGGCGTTCGTCGGGGCGCCCAAGGACTATGCCCGCGTCCGCGCCGATACGCTGAAGGCGGCGCTGGCGGCGTTGGAAGCGGC
>JBBQKM010000329.1:0-3272 GCA_038326915.1 Sphingomonadales bacterium | reverse complement strand
GATCACTTGGCCGCCGCCCGACACCCAGCGCACGCTGCCATCCGGCCGCTGAATGCGATATTCGACCGGGAACCAGTCTTGCTTGTCGGCCAGTTGATAAAATGTCGGCACGATGTGGCGGTCGTCGGGATGGACCGCGGCTCTGAACTCGTCGTCGCTGCCGCCGAAGCGGCCGATGCCATCGGAAAGGCTGATGCCAAATAGCGCCATGGCATCGTTCGACCAGGTCCTTGTGCCGGTGGTGAAATCGGTCTCCCAATGCACCAGGCGGCCGGCCATCAGCGCGGAACGGTAACGCGCTTCGCTATAGGCCAGCTCCAGTGTTTTCCGGTGCAGGGCATCGTTGGCTGTCCGAAGTTCTTCGGTTGCCCGCTGCGTGGCGCTTACTTCGCTGTCGAGCCGCTCCTTTTCCGCCTCTTGCCGTCGCAGCGCCAAGACCTTTCCCGTCGTCTCGGTACAGGCGCAAAACATGCCGGCAACGGCGCCGCTTTCGTCGCGCACCGGCGAATAGGAAAAGGTGAACCAGGTCTGCTCGTCGAATCCTTTGCGATTCATCAGCAGCGGAAGATCTTCATGATAGGTCGCCTGACCGGCCAGTGCGGCATCGATCAGCGGACTGATGTCAGGCCAGGTTTCCGACCAGATGTCATGGAAGCGGGCGCCGAGCGCCTTCGGATGTTTGGCGCCGAGAACATCGATATAGGAATCGTTGTAGAGAAAGCCGAGCTCCGGTCCCCACGCGACGAACATGGGAAATTTCGAGGTCAACAGCAGGCCGACGACAGAGCGCAGCGACTGCGGCCATGTTTCGGGCGGGCCGAGCGGCGACGTCGACCAGTCGTGCGAGCGCATCATCGCGCCCATTTGCCCGCTACCGGCGAAAAAGTCGTTTTTTTCGGACAACACTTTAGCGCTCATGATCGGCGCCCGATTCCGCAACCGGCATCTGGCGACGGTCGCTACTTTGTTCGCTGTCTTGCAGCAGCCGCAGCGCTGAGCGGACGACCTCGCTGGCATTTTGATAACGGCCGCACGCGACTTGATCGCGAATGAAGTTGTTCATTTCGGCGGTCAGGGAGACATTCCGGGTTTCGTCGGCTCGCATGGGGCCCCGCAGGCAAAGTTTGTCAATGTTTGCTAATAATGGCTCAGCTTGGAAAAAGTTCCACGATCCGTCAGAGGCCGTGCGTACGGGGATAAGCGCTTGGCGGCGGCGATTTCCAGCCGGTGAGGCTGCCTGGCGCCGGGCGGTAGATTTCGACCTTGAGCGGAAAACACTTGGCAGTGTCGCTCGAATGGGTCGCGCCGCAATCGCCGCCGGGGCAGGCCGATAGCGCGGCCAGTAAATCTATCTCGGCAAAGAATTCCAGAAAATCGCCGGGCCGCACCGGGCTCGCCTTCATGAAATACTGGTGCGTGTCCTGGGTGAAGCCTGTGCACATGAAGACATTGAGCACATCGTGCACCAGCATCTCCGCGTCGCGTACATTCATGCCGCGCGCTGCGGCCAGCGCCCGCGTCAGGTTCGAATGGCAGCAGTAATGATAGTCGCCGCCGGATAACAGCCGGTTGGTGTAAGGGTCACAGCGCGTGCCGATGACGTAATGGATGCCGCCGCCGTCGGCGTCGAAGCCGTACCAGCCGAGTGTATCCTCGGTGATGGTCGCCATCGGCCGCAGAAAAGGTAGTGTGCTCCACAGCCGGTCGCCCTTGCCGACATGGGTGGCGTGCAGCGCGCGGGTCTTGCCGCTGAAAAACCGTTCGGTGAGGTCGTGCGCGTTCCACAAATTGAGATCGCCGACCTGGGAGCCTTCGATCGAGACGATGCGAAAAAAATGTCCGGCCGGAACCTCGAAGGCGCGGGCGTCGCGCGGCGGCACGATCAGTTCGGAAACCAGTGTGAGGTTTTCGCGCGCGCGTGCCAGCATCGCCATATTTGGCGGCGGCAGCGTGCCGTTCGGATAAACCACCACGGGTGGCTTGGCGCGGCGACTTTGAGCATCGTCTGGTTCGCGCAAACGGTTAGCTCCTATCGGTGGGCGGTGAGGAGTGCCGCCATGTCGGCGACCGCGTCATAGGCTTTCGCCAAAAGCTTCGGGCGCGACGCAAAGCCGTGCATCTGGCCGGGATAGCGCGTCACGGTAACGGCGATGCCTTCCGATTTCAGGCGCGCGGCATATGCGTCGCCTTCGTCATAGAGTGGGTCGAAGCCGGCGAGGATGACAAGCGCGGGTGGCAAGTTTTTCAGGCTTGCGGCCAACAACGGTGAACATCGGACGTCGCGGCGTTGCCCGGCATCCGGCACGTAGGCCTCGATGAATGCGTGCATGCCGCCACCGGTCAGCGCCACGCCGGCGCTGAAACGGTCGTCGTAGCGCCAGGTGAGATCGACGATCGGATAAGTGAGGACCTGCGCGCGCAGTTTGATGGCGCCCTCATCGCGCAGCGCGATCGCAACGGCCGCGGCCAGATTGCCGCCGGCGCTGTCGCCGCCGACCGAGATGCGCGCCGGATCGATGATCAGCGCCTGCGCATTGTCGGCCACCCATTTGACGGCGGCGAGCGCGTCGTCGAAGGCTGCCGGAAACCGGTGTTCGGGGGCCAGGCGATAATCGACATTGACCACCGCGCATTTGGCGGCATTGGCGACAGCACGGCAGGTCCAGTCATGGCTGTCGAGATCGCCGATGACCCAGCCGCCACCGTGGAAATAGACCATCACCGGCAACGCCTCGCCGGTGTCGGTCCCGACGCCGCGATAAGTGCGCAGCGGGATCGGGCCGCCCGGACCTGGCGCTTGAAATTCGCGGACCATGGCGACATGCGGCAGATCGGGCTGGTTGACCGGGCGCATGCGCCGCATCGTTTCGCGCGCCATCTCCGGTGTCGGCGGCACGGCTGGCGGCGGTGGCTGCATTGCCATGTAGGCAATCGAGTCGGCATCCATTTCGCCGATGGAGGCGCGCAGCGTGGTGTCAGAAGTTTCGGACATGAGAGATTCCAATTATTTCGGCTGACTGCCTAAGCCACCTGAAAGCCGTGCGCCAGCGGGTCGCGGTCGTCGACGAAAATGGTGTTGTGGCCGATGACCTGCGCCCAGCCGGCGATGCTCGGGCGGATGGCCGCATAATTGCCGACGGTGGCTTCGGCTTCGACGCGGCAATCGAACATGGTGCCGATGATGCTCTCATGGATGAATTCGTCGCCGACCTTGAGCTTGCCCTTGGCGGCAAGTTGCGCCACCCGCGCCGACGAGCCGGTGCCGCAGGGCG
>JBBQKM010000328.1:0-3313 GCA_038326915.1 Sphingomonadales bacterium | reverse complement strand
GCGCCGAACCCGGCCTGTTGCGGCTGGCGACGGCGCACGAACTGCCGATCGTTGCCACCAACCCGGTCAAGTTCCTCGATGAACGCGTCCATGTCGCCCATGACGCGCTGCTGTGCATCGCCGATTCGGCCTATGTCGAGGCCGAGGAGCGGCGCCGGTCGAACCCCCAGCACCGGCTGAAATCCGCCGACGAGATGCGCAAGGCCTTTGCCGATCTGCCCGAAGCGATCGCCAACACCATCGTCGTCGCCCAGCGCTGTGCCGTCGCGGCGCCGTCGCGCAAACCCATTCTGCCGCGCATGGCCACCGACGGTATGAGCGAGGATCCGGCGCTGATCGCTGCGGCCGAGGCCGGGCTGGCGAAACGGCTGGCGACGCTCGGTATCGACGGCGAAGCGTCGCAACCCTATCACGACCGGCTGGCGTTCGAGCTGGGCGTCATCAACGCCATGGGCTTCCCCGGCTATTTCCTCATCGTTGCCGACTTCATCGCCTGGGCCAAGGCGCAGGGCATTCCGGTCGGCCCCGGCCGCGGTTCGGGCGCCGGTTCTGTCGTCGCCTGGGCGCTGACGATAACCGATCTCGATCCGCTGCATCATGGCTTGCTGTTCGAACGATTCCTCAATCCCGACCGTGTGTCGATGCCCGATTTCGACATCGATTTCTGCGAAACGCGGCGCGTCGAGGTCATCAAATATGTCCAGCAGCGCTATGGCCGCGATCAGGTCGCGCAGATCATTACATTCGGGAAGATGAAGGCGCGCGCCGTGCTCAAGGATGTCGGCCGCGTCCTCCAGATGCCCTATGGACAGACCGACCGGCTGGCCAAGATGGTGCCGAGCCACCCGACCGATCCGTGGACGCTGGCGCGGACATTGGGCCAAGGCAAGGACAAGGACGGCAAGCGCTATCCCGGCCTGCCCGAATTCATCGCCGAGCGCGACCGTGATCCCAAGGTCAAGCGGTTGATCGAGATCGCGTTGCAGCTGGAAGGCCTGCCGCGCCATAGCTCGACCCATGCCGCCGGCGTCGTTATCGGCGACCGGCCGCTCAGCCAGCTGGTGCCGCTGTACCGCGATCCGCGATCGGACATGCCGGTCACCCAGTTCGAAATGAAGGCGGTCGAAAAGGCCGGCCTCGTCAAGTTCGACTTTCTCGGGCTCAAGACCCTGTCGGTGCTCGATCGCGCCGCCAAGCTGTTGAAACAGCGTGATATCGATGTCGACTGGAACACGCTGGCGCTCGACGATCCGGCGGTGTTCGCGCTGCTCGCCCGCGCCGATACGGTGGGCGTGTTCCAGTTCGAATCCGAAGGCATGCGCCGCGCGCTCGGCCAGGTTCGGCCCGATTGCTTCGGCGATATCGTCGCGCTCGGTGCGCTGTATCGGCCGGGCCCGATGGACAATATCCCGAGCTTTGCGGCGCGCAAGCATCGCCGCGAGGAGGTGGCGCTGCTGCATCCGCTGATGGAGCCGATCCTGCGCGAAACCTATGGCATCATCGTCTACCAGGAACAGGTGATGCAGATTGCCCGGACGCTGGCCGGCTATAGCCTTGGCGAAGCCGATCTGTTGCGCCGCGCCATGGGCAAGAAAATCCATGCCGAGATGGTGGCGCAAAAGGAACGCTTTGCCGAAGGCGCGGCCAAAAACGCCATCGAGAAAGACACCGCGTCGGCAATCTTCGACCTGGTGCTCAAATTCGCCAACTATGGCTTCAATAAATCGCACGCCGCCGCCTATGCGCTGGTCAGCTACCAGACCGCTTGGCTCAAGGCGCATTACCCGCAGGAATTTTACGCCGCGTCGATGGCCTATGACATCGACAATACCGACCGGCTGGCGGCGTTTTCGGAGGATGCGCGGCGCAGCGGCGTGACCATTTTGCCGCCGTGCATCAATGCCTCGCAGGCCGATTTCACGGTCGAGCAACAGGGCGAAAAATTCGTCGTCCGCTATGCGCTGGCGGCGCTGAAGAATGTCGGCGAGAAGGCGATGGAGGTCGTCGTTACCGGGCGCGGCCCCGGCTATACGTCGCTGCCGGAGTTTTCGAAGCGGGTGGACCCCAAGCTGCTCAACAAGCGGCAGTTGGAAAGCCTGATCGCCGCCGGCTGCTTCGACGGCATCGAGGCCAATCGCGCCGGGGTGCACATGCTGGCGGAGGCCATTCTGGGCACCGCGCAGGCGGCGGCAGCGGCGCGCGAATCGGCGCAGACGGCGCTGTTTGGGGAATCGACCGACCAAGGGTTGGCGATGCTGGTGCCCAATACCAGCTGGACGCTCGCCGAGACTATGGCGCAGGAAAAGGAAGCGTTCGGATTCTACTTCTCCGGCCATCCGGTCGAGGCGTGGCGCCCGGTGCTCGATGCCCAGGGCGCGCTGAGCTTTGCCGAGGTCGCGGCGCTTCCCGCCCCTGCCGGTGGCGGCAAGCGCGGCGTTGTCATGGCCGGGCTGATCGAGGAAATCCGCTGGCGGACGCCGCAGAACGGCGGTTCGGGGCGCGGCAGCAACCGCTATATGCTGATCACCCTGTCTGACCGGTCGGGCCAATACGTCGCCAGCTGTTTCGACGAGGATGCCCAGAACCGGCTGGAGGCGGTGGCCGGCGACAGCCCGTCCGTGCTCGTGCAGGCCGAACTGATGTGGCGCGAGGGTGAGGATGTGCCGCGCGTCACCCTCCGCGGCATCACCTTGTTGTCCGAAATCGCCAAGCGGGCGCGCGGCCGGCTGGTGGTGGGCATCGCCGATGCCGCCGATATACCGCAGCTCGCGGCGCTGGTCGCCGGCGCCCGCGGCAAGGGTCGTGGGGAGCTGGTTGCCGAAGTCGCGACCGCCGCTGGGCTGGCGCGGGTCTGGCTCGGCCGTGACTATCTGCTCGATGCCGAGCTGATGGCGCAGGTGGCGAGGACCTTTGGCGCTGATCGGGTGTCGTCGGAAGTGCTCGATCCGCCGCGGCTGTCGCTGGTGGGTTAGACCGCCATTGTGTTGGCAAGGGTTACCGGAAGTTTAGAAAGTCTCGAAAGTCACCTCGATTGGGGGTGCCGGCCGTGAAGATATATCTTCGCGACAGGGTGTGGCTGGGCTGACGATTTCAAAGAGCAAAACTGGCGCACAGATAACCAATTCGGTGATAAATGTCAAGATTGCGCGGCGATTGGATGTCGCTGGTCGCGGCGCCCAAATCAGATTGTCACCCCGGCGCAGGCCGGGGGCCCTAAAACCCCGGGCGGGGAGGGAAAGAACCCCCCCCGCGGCACTCGGGGGGTAGGGGCCCCGGCCGGCCCCCGGGGGGCCAGGGGGGGGGGGGAGGCCCC
>JBBQKM010000327.1:0-3340 GCA_038326915.1 Sphingomonadales bacterium | reverse complement strand
GAATCGCTGGCGGCAACGGCCGTGCTGTCAAGGCTGTGGCCGACCTCCGCCGCAATGTGCAAAACCGCCGGACGCACGCAATCGATGGCGAGCGTGCGACCGTCCGCCGGCGATGGCGGGTGACTGTCGACCGTCACTGTCAGGCCGTCGCCGGTCACCGTCAGGCTTGCCGGATGCTTGTCGGGCACGGTGGTCAGTGCCTCGGCATCGCCAAGCCGGATGTTGATACGCAACGGGTCGGCCCCCAGCATGACACGCAAAACAGCAATGCCAGCCTCGCGATACTGCAATGGCCGCACGCTTTCGATGCGGACCGCCACAACGCCGCCCGGGGCGAGGCCGGCGATCGAAACAATCTGCACCCCCTGCCCCATAACCTCGTGCAGAATCGCCAGCCGTCCGTCGCCGATCGCATCATCATGCGCCTGCCCGGCGTCGGCGCGCGGCGTGGCGACGGCATGCCAGGCGGTGCCGTCGATGCTGACGGTCAGGCCATGGACAATCTCGCCGGGCAATGCCGCCGGCAAGGTCAACACGGCCTCGATCGGCACCGCTTCATGATTGGTGAACGACCGCGTCACCGCGACACGCGCCAGCGGCGGCAGCAGTTCGACCTCGACATGCGCTGTATCGAGCCGCAGCGGCGGCTGCGTCGCCAGCGCCGGCTGGAAGAAAACCGCGAGCGGATCAACCAGCAGCATGGCGCGGCGCCTCCGGCACATCGCGGGCCAGCGCGGTTTCGATCGCGGTGGTCAGCCTGGCGATGATCGGCGCCGTGTCGGTGCCGCTGCCGACAAGATCGGGCGCAATGACCAGGGTGATGCCGTTGGCGACAGGGATCGGCACGCCCTGCCGGGCATCGAGCAACAGCCGGATCGCCGCCGGCGGAAAGCCCAGCCGCTTCAAACGGTCATAGCGGGCGATGGCGGTGACATGCGTGTCGTCGTAACGCGCATGAGTGCGGCCGCCCGTCGGCGGCGGTACAAAGCCCTCGGCGATCAGGTAGCGGATTTGCCGCGGCGCCACGCCGGTGACGGCAACCAGTTCATCGAATTTCATCGCGGGGTTACCTGCGCAGCCTGGGTCCGGACGCGGCCACCGCCTATTTGCCGCCCAGCAGGCGGCCGAGGATGGCACCGACCAGCGCGAGGGCGCCGACCACCGCCGCAATCCAGACGATGCGAAACCTTAGCAGATAATCGAGCCGGCCGGTCTCCGCGGTCGCCGCCAGGCCCGACGCAACGCCCTGTTCACCGCGCAGCGCCGCTTCCTGTCGCGCTGCTTCGGCCTTTGCCGCGACGTGGACAGCGGCGATGGCATGGCGACGCTCGGCCTCGGCCGCCGGGATCGCGCAGGCCATGTCGACCACAAGTTTACCGGGGCGCTCGCCGTCCCACGGCCGGGTGCTGCCATCCGGGCAGCGCAGCCGGCCCGCCGGCGCCTGATCGCGCAGGCCCGACAGCGACGCCAGCCCGCTGTCGCGCGCGGACTGCGCCATGGCGGGGACCGCCACCAGCGCCGCAATCAACCACACGCCGCCCAAAAATGCCTGGCGCATCGCCAGCCCTCCCCTGAACCGTTGCTGTTCAGAAGCCTAATAACAACATTTTTGTCAAAAGCAAGTGCCGTTTGCGGCGGGGGCGCGCCCCGCCGCTGCCGGGCCTATTTCGTCGCCACCGGCGTCATGGCGACCTTTTCATAGTCGATGCCCAACTGCTCGAGATAGGTCGGGTATTTCGCCGGATCGTAGTAGAATTTCTCCATCTGCGGCCGCATGCGCGCCATGATGTCGGTGTTGAGCCAGATCGCCGGCTTGTCATCGGGGCCGAGCACCGGATCATATTTGTCGGTCTTCAGCTGGACATCGGTGAAATAGGTCTTGGCGTCGGCGACAAGCTTTGGCGTGGTCATCAGGTCGAGCACGGTCATCGCCACCACCTTGGCACCGTTGACGACGCCCTTGTGCGCGATCGGCGTCGCCATCGCGATTGCCGACTGGACATTGTGGCCGATGGCGTTGGGAATGTTCGACGGATAGCGGATGGTGATCGTCGGCACGTTCCACATGATGTCGCCGATGTCATCCGACCCGCCGCCCATCGACACGCCGCGCGTATCCGGCGTCGACAGCGGCGCGATCTTGGTCACCAACGGCTCGACCTTTACGCCATTGGCTTCCTGCATCGCCTTGGCAAAGGCCTGATCGGCGGCGCTCCATTTCGGCAGGCCGACGCTCAGGATATTCGCATAGGCGGCTTCGGCCATCGGCTTGTTGCTGAAATTCGGCGCGGCATAGCCGAGCACCTTGCGCGTGACCTTGGTGCCGGTCGCCATCGCCGCGGCTTCGGAAATCGTGTTGCCGGTTTCGTACAGCTCGCGGATCGTCTTGAAATTCTGCTCGCGGAAATAATACCAGACGCTGGCTTCGCCGGGCACGATGTTGGGCTGGCCGCCGCCATTGGTGATGACATAGTGCGAGCGCTGGGTGACCTTCAGATGTTCGCGGCGCATGTTCCAGCCGATGTTCATCAGTTCGACGCCATCCAAGGCGCTGCGCCCGTCCCACGGCTGCCCGGCGGCGTGCGCGGTCTTGCCCTTGAACGTGTATTCGACCGAAACCATGCCGTTGTTGCCGCCCGGCCCCCAGCCGGTGCCGAGATCGCGGCCGACATGGACGAAGATCGAGGCATCGACATCCTTGAACATGCCGGCGCGGACGTAATAGGCCTTGGTCGCCAGAAGCTCCTCGGCGACGCCGGGCCACAGCATGAGCCGGCCCTTGATGCCGTTCTTCTCCATCGTGTCCTTGAGCGCAAGGGCTGCGACAACCACCAGCGGCATTCCCGAATTATGGCCTTCGCCATGGCCGGGGGCGCCCTCGACCATCGGGGTGATCTTGACAACGCCCGGATATTGCGAAAGCCCGAGAAGCCCATCGATATCACTGCCAAGCGCGATCATCGGACCACCGTCGCCCCATGTCGCGCTAAAGGCAGTCGGAATGCCCGCCGCACCGCGAGTCACCTTGAAGCCGTTCTTTTCGAGCATGTCAGCAAGATATTCGGACGTCTTCAGTTCCTGAAAGCCGGGCTCGGCATAGCTGAACACCTGGTCGACCATCACCTGCGCAAGCTTGGTGCGCGCATCGATGCCGGCGGCGACTTCGGCCTTCAGCTTGGGGCTGGCTTCGGCCAACGCGGGCGTGGCGCCGAGCAACGCCGTGGTGGCGAGCAGGGCGGTGAGAAGTGTCTTCATGTCGAGTGTTCCCTGTTCAGTCCTAAAGCGCGAAGCGAACCCCCATGCGGAACACCCGGCCGAGCGTATCATAAAGATTGCGATT
>JBBQKM010000326.1:0-3343 GCA_038326915.1 Sphingomonadales bacterium | reverse complement strand
AGCTCCACCCCCACCCAGATCGCGGCGATGGTGGCGGACTCGGGGGCGCGGCTGGTGTTCGTCGATGCCGCCAATCGCGCCGCGTTCGGCGCCGTGCTGCACGGCAAGTCCCTCGTCGACCTCGATAATCTCGACGCCTGGATCGACGCGAGCGCCATCGCATCACCGCTGCCGCCGCTCGATCCCAGATCGGCGTTCAACATCATCTATTCGTCCGGCACGACGGGGACCCCAAAGGGCATCGTCCAGTCCGCCGACATGCGTGCCCGCCATATCACCGGCGGCAAGGCGCTGGGCTATGACGGGAACAGCATCACGCTGCTCTCGACGCCGCTCTATTCCAACACCACGCTGGTCAGCTTCATTCCCACGCTGGCCTGGGGCGGCACCGTCGTGCTGCAGCCGAAATTCCACGCCGGCGACTGGTTGAAACTGGCGGAGGCGCACGCCGCCACCCACACCATGCTGGTCCCGGTGCAATATCGCCGTGTCCTCGCCGATCCGGCGTTCGACGACCACAAATTGTCGTTCGTGATGAAATTCTGCACCTCGGCGCCCTTCCCCGGCGAATTGAAGGCCGAAGTGCTGCGCCGCATGCCCGGCGGGCTCATCGAATTCTACGGCATGACCGAAGGCGGCGTCGGCTTCATGCTCGTCGCGCATGAATTCCCCGACAAACTGCACACCGTCGGCCGCCCCAACGACGGCCATGCGGTGCGCATCATCGATGAAGACGGCAACGACGTGCCGCCGGGCACCCCGGGCGAAATCGTCGGCCAGTCGCCCGCCACGATGAACGGCTATCGCAACCGGCCCGACCTGACCGACAAGGCATACTGGACCGCGCCCGATGGCAGCAAATGGCTGCGCACCGGCGACATCGGCCGCATCGACGAGGAGGGCTTCCTCACGCTGATGGACCGCGCCAAGGACATGATCATCTCGGGCGGCTTCAACATCTACCCGAGCGATATCGAGGCGGTGCTGGTGGCGCTGCCCGGCGTGCGCGAAGCGGCAGTCGTCGGCATCGCATCGGACCGCTGGGGCGAAACACCTGTCGCGTTCGTCGTCGCGCCGGGCGCCGATGCGGCGGCGCTGAAGGCGGCGGCCAACGCCGGGCTTGGCAAGACCCAGCGGCTGGCCGACCTGGTGTTGGTCGATGAACTGCCGCGCAGCCACATCGGCAAGGTGTTGAAGCGCGAATTGCGCGACGCGTTTGCGGGGAAGGTGGATTTGGCCTCTCCAGCAGCAACGCGCCAGGTGTCAGCATGATCGACACCCGGGATCAGCTTTTTTCGCCCCAGCATGTCCCGACAGGCGGAGCCAGCTCGCATCGCGTGGCAAGCCCCGCGCGGCGCGTGGCCAAACGTTGTTGAGTCTTTATAAACTTATTGTTAACAAGCCTTAAGAATCGTTGCTCGTGACGAAAGCGCTGTCCATGCAGAGCTTCGGGACGCGCGGCGATCCTTGTCCTGTAACCCGCAAACATTCGGGTCTCGGGGCATTATCCGGCCAAGGCCAAACGCAGAGGGGACAGGTTTATGATCAAGCTTCTTCGCAATCTGAAGACGGACAGTTCGGGCGCTTCGGCCGCCGAATACGCGCTCATCATCGCGCTAGTTGGCGTTGCCATCATCGCCGGCGCCAGCAGCCTCGGCCAGCAGATCAACACGCGTCTGTCGGCCACCGCGACGACCATCTCGAACGCGTCGTAATGATGCACACGGCCCGAGCCTGGAAACAGGCTCGGGCCCATTGCGACGTGCGGTGTCGGGCGGACACATCCGCAGGTCCACTTGACTGTTCATTCAACTCGGCGCACTCTTGATTGACCAATCAAGAGAAATCGCGCCGAAATCCATGTCCGCACCCATCCCCAACACCGCCGATCGCATCGTCTTCGCCGCCATGGAGCTGTTCGGCGAGAAGGGTTATGGCTCGACCAGCGTCGCCGACATCCTCCGCGCCGCCGATGCCAACAGCGGCAGCCTCTACCACGCCTTTCCCACCAAGCAGGATGTGCTTGTCGCTGTATTGCAACGCTATTTCGATGGCATCGCGCCGATGCTGCTGGCGCCGGCGTGGGAGGGCGTAACCGATCCCGTCGAGCGCATTTTCGCACTGCTGGCCCGCTATCGCGGGCTGCTCGAGATCACCGATTGCAGCTATGGCTGCCCGATCGGCAGCCTGGCGCTGGAGATTCACGAGCCCGACCCGCCGGTCCGCGCGCTCCTCGCTGCCAATTTGGACGCCTGGGTGATGGCGATCGAGGCCTGTCTCGATGCCGCCGGCGACCGCTTGCCGCCTGAAATCGACCGCCGCGGCCTCGCGCAGCTGGTGCTCAGCGTCATGGAAGGCGGCGTCATGCAGGCGCGCACCCATCGCAGTCTCGACAGTTTCGATGCCGGAGTCGCCGCGCTGCGCGATTATTTCGGCCGGTTGCAGGCGGCAGCGCCGGGGAAAAACCCATGAACCTGCTCATCGCCGCGCTGCTGGCCGCCGCCAATCCGGCGATCAGCGATACGAGTTTCGTCGCCCCCGATGGCGCGCGCACGCTGCAGCAGTCGATTGTCATCGCTGCGCCGGTGCCGGTGCTGTGGAAAGCCTTTACCGACGCCAGCGAATTCCAGCGCTGGAGCGCGCCGGTGGCCGCGATCGACCTCAAGACCGGCGGCAGCCTGGAGGCGACGTACGACAGCAAGCACGCCATCGGTGACCCCGACAACATCCGCCACCGCATCATCACCTATCTCCCCGGCCGGCTGATCGTGTTCCAGAACACCAATGCCCCCGCCGGCCTGCCGGGGCGCGAGCTGTTCAAGCAGGTTGTCGCGGTGCTCGAATATGAAGCGCTGGCGCCGAACCGCACGAAAGTGACGCTGTCGCAGACCGGCTGGGGCCATGATGCCGCGTCGGACACGCTGTATCGCTTCTTCCAGGGCGGCAATGCTGCGTCGCTGGCGAAGATGAAGGCGGTTTACGAGGGCCAGCCGGCGCCCGCCGCCGCCCCGGCGCGCTGATATGGACCGCACCGCACTCACCCGCGCCACCACAATCGGCACCGTTTTGCAGGTGATCATGGTCGTTGCCGGCCACTATCTGCCGATTTTGCGTGACCCGGGCTTCGCCATCGGCGGCATGGGATTGTCGGCGCTGGCCGGCTGGCTCTACGCCCGCGCCGCACCGGCCAGCAATTGGGCCCCGGCGCTGGGCGGTGGCGCCATCGCCGGCGGGGTCTGCGCCCTCATCGGCATCGCCATTTCAGTGCTTTTCGGCGACGTGCCGGCGTCATTGCTGGCGCTCGGCACCACGGCATCGGCCGCCACCGGCGCCGGCGGCGCCG
>JBBQKM010000325.1:0-3358 GCA_038326915.1 Sphingomonadales bacterium | reverse complement strand
CCAAAGCTTGGCGATCGTCGCGTCCATGCCATCGAGGCGATATTCCTTCGGCACCCCGATGCGCTTGCCGCGCAGGTCGCCCGTAAGGCCGGCGGCGAAATCGGGCACGGTCATGTTCAGGCTGGTCGAATCCTTGGCGTCATAGCCGCACATCGAGGTGAGCAGCAGCGCGCAATCTTCGACGGTGCGCGCCATCGGCCCGGCCTGATCGAGCGACGAGGCGAACGCCACCACCCCCCAGCGTGAACAGCGGCCATAGGTCGGTTTGATGCCCGAAATACCGACAAAGCTGGCCGGCTGGCGGATCGAGCCGCCGGTATCGGTGCCGGTGGCGCCGGCGCACAGCCGCGCCGCGACAGCCGCCGCCGAACCGCCGGACGAACCGCCCGGAACGAGTTCACGGTTGGAGCGCGTTCCGTCGGCATTTTGGGCCTTCCACGGCGAAATCACCTTGCCATAGGCACTGGTCTCGTTCGACGCTCCCATGGCGAATTCGTCCATGTTGAGCTTGCCGAGCATCACCGCGCCATCGGCGAGCAGCTTGCCCGAAACGGTCGATTCATACTGGGGGATGAAGCCTGCAAGGATCTTCGACCCCGCCGTCGTCTGCACGCCCTGGGTGCAGAACAGGTCCTTGATGCCGAGCGGAATGCCGGCGAGCGGCCGCGCCTCGCCCTTTGCCAGCGCCGCATCGGCGGCGGCCGCCTGCGCCGTCGCGATCTCGGGCGTTTCGACGATATAGGCATTGAGCCCGCGCGCCTGTTCCATCGCCGCCAGGTGCGCCGCGGTCAGTTCGGCGGCGGAAAAATCGCGGGCCGCCAGCCCGGCCTTCATGCCGGCAATGGTCAGATCGGTCAGCGCCGTCATTATTCGATCACTTTCGGCACGGCAAAAAAGCCGCCGGTCACATCGGGGGCATTGGCGAGCACCTTGGCCTGTACATCGCCATCGGTGACGACATCGGCGCGCCAGGCGAGATGGTTGGGGATCACCGCCGTCATCGGCGCGATGCCGGTGGTGTCGACCTCGCCCAGTTGCTCGATCCAGCCGAGGATGGTGCTCAATTCCCCGGCCAGCGCCGGCACCTGGTCGTCGGCGATGCCGATGCGGGCGAGGCGCGCGATCTTTCTGACGGTAGCGTCGTCAACGGACATCTTGGGCTTTCATGCTGCGTTGCACAGCCGCTAGCAGGGGAAAGCCGCAGGCTCAACTCCCTCCCCGCAAGGGGGAGGGAGGCGTTACTTCGGCCGCCCCGAAAACCCTGCCGCCGTGCGCAGCGCATCGGCATCGAGCAGCTTGCCGCCCAGCATCACCGTCCGCGTCTGCCGCAGGTCGCCGATCCGCACCGACGGGTCGCCCTCCACCAGCACCATGTCGGCGGCCTTGCCGACCTTGATCGACCCGGTCTTCGTGGCCATCCCGACGAGCCGCGCCGGGTTGATCGTTGCCGTCGCCAGCGCCTCGCCCGGCGTCATCCCGGCTTCGACGTACAGTTCCAGCTCGCGGATGATCTCGATGCCGCTGCCATCGGTGCCGGCAACGATCGGCACGCCGGCGCGCTGCATTTTCACCACCAGTTGCTTCATTTTGGCGAAGCTGGCGCGGTAATCGGCGCGCGTCAGGTCCTTGGGCACGGCGAACCCGCCCGACCGGAAGCCGCGCTCGGTCGTCGGCGGCATGGTGCCGGCAAACGGCGCATAGGCCGGGGACAGGTCGCCGTTGTCGGGCACATAGAGTCCTTCGAACGTTACCAGCGTCGGATCGTTGGCGATCTTCCGCTTTGCCATCGTCGCGACCATCGTCTTCATCGGCTCGGCATCGAGATCGACGTCTTTCGCATACCGCCCCGGCCCTTCGAAGCGCATGATGCCGTTCGATGCGGCGATGACGCTGTCGGGCATCGCCTGCATGATGACCCAGTTGATATGGGTGATCTCGTCATAGCCGGCGTTGATCGCAACCATCGGCCGGATGCCCAGCGGCACATGGCCATGAACGTGGAGGCCGAGCCGGTGCGCCTCGGCGATCGCCGGCTTCAGCCATTTCGGATCGAAGGTGCCATAGAATTTCACCCCGATGAAGCCGCCGGCCTTGGCCTTCTTCACCGCCGCAATGGCCTCCGCCTCGCTGGTCACGACATTGGCGACCTGGGCGGTGTTGGGCCCCTTGCCGTCGATCAGCGACGAGGCATAGACATTGGGCATCAGCAGCTCGCCCGCAGCGCGGCGCCGGGCACGCTCGATGGTCTGCACGTCGTTGTTGCCGGGGTCGCGCACCGATGTGATGCCCAGCGACAGTTCCTGCGTGCCGGTAAAATCGTCGCCGACGTGCATGTGCGCGTCCCACAGGCCGGGCACCAGCGTCTTGCCGGTGCCATCGATGATCATCGCCTTGCCGGTCGGCGTCTTCGCCGCCGCGCCGACCTTCACGATCAGCCCCTTGTCGACCACCACCGTCTGGTCGGGGCGGAACACCAGCGCATCGGCGTCGAACAGCCGGACATGGGTGAACGCCACCGGGCCGTCGGGCGTTTTCAGCAGCGCCTTCACCCGCGCCGGCGCATCGGCGGCGAGCGCCGTGACCTGCGCCGCCTCCATGCGCGGCATGTCCTTTTCATAACCGGCGGGCAGCCAGCCCATGCCGAAGGTAACGCCGAAGAACTTGCCGTTGGCATCGGCCCAGATCGGGATCGGCGTGGTGCCAAGGCCGCTGATCGCCCAGCCGGTTAGCGTCTGTCTCGCCGCGCCCTCGCCGACTTCGATCGTCGTCAGCGGCTTTGCCGTGGCGCGGCCGCCGGGCAGCATCGCCAGCGATTTGTCGGGGCTGGCGAGGATCGCCTCGAGCAGCTGGCCGTTGAGCGCCATCGGCCCACCCATCGCCGCATAGAATGCCGGCGCCGCATAGGGCGCGCTGCCGGCGTCGATCTGGCTTTTCCAGCTGGCTGTGCGACCGCTGACGGCAAAGGTTTCGCCGGCGTCGCCCTGCGGGCTGAAACCGCGCACCGTAATCGCCGCCGGCATGCCATCGGCGCCGATTTTCGTTGCCGATTCGACCTCCCAGACCTGGCCGCGCAGAACCATCGATTCGCGCGCCATGCGGGTGCCGTCGGGCGCCGTCCAGGCCCAGCTGTCGCCATGCTTGCCGCCGGTTGATTCGATGATGAAATGCCGCGCATCGGCGGGCGGCTTGGCAAGCTCGGCCACCGGCACCTGCGCCAGGCTCGCTGTCGCCAGCGCCATCACGCCGGCCGCCGCCAGCATCGTTTCCACCCGCATCGTCAGTCTCCCGCCGTTTCCGGCACCTTGCCACGAAGTGTGTTGCAGCGGCAAGGCACCCGATGCGGCAGGTTGACCGCTCC
>JBBQKM010000324.1:0-3363 GCA_038326915.1 Sphingomonadales bacterium | reverse complement strand
CCGATGGGCATGGCCGACGTCGCCACCGTACTTTTCACCAAGTTCATGAAGTTCGACCCGTCGGAGCCGCACTGGCCCGATCGCGACCGCTTCATTCTGTCGGCCGGCCACGGCTCGATGCTGCTCTATTCGCTGCTCTATCTCAACGGCTATCCGGGCATGGAAGTGAGTGAGCTGAAGCGCTTCCGCCAGCTCGGCAGCCCCTGCGCCGGGCATCCGGAAAATTTCGAGCTTGCCGGTGTCGAAACCACCACCGGGCCGTTGGGGCAGGGGCTGGCCACCGCGGTCGGCATGGCGATGGCCGAACGCCGGCTGAATGCCGAATTCGGCGACGGTCTTGTCGATCACCGCACCTGGGTGATCGCCGGCGACGGCTGCCTGATGGAAGGCATCAGCCACGAAGCCATCGGCCTTGCCGGGCACCTCGGGCTCGGCCGGCTCAATGTGCTGTGGGACGACAATCGCATCTCGATCGACGGCCCGACATCGCTGTCGACATCGGAGGATATCGGTGCGCGCTTCACCGCCGCCGGCTGGCATGTCGTCGCCTGCGACGGCCAGGATGTCGCCAGCGTCGATGCGGCGCTCACGGAGGCTGCCGCCGATCCGCGGCCATCGCTGATCGCCTGCCGCACCACCATCGGCTATGGCGCGCCAACGAAGGCCGGCACCAGCGGCTCGCACGGCTCGCCGCTTGGCGCCAAGGAAATTGCCGGCGCGCGCGAAGCGCTGGGCTGGGACCATCCGCCGTTCGTCGTGCCCGATGATATCCGCGCCGCCTGGATCGCCGCGGGGCGCAAGGCCTCGGCGCCGCGCGCCGCGTGGGAGGCACGGCTCGCCGCGTCGCCGCTCGCCATCGATTTCAACGCGCGCATGGGCGGTGCCATCCCGGCCGCCGCGACCGCCGCGCTCGATGCCCATATCGCCGCGCTGATCGCTGCGCCGCAAAAGATCGCGACGCGCAAGGCGAGCGAACTGGCGCTGGGCGCGATCAACCCGCACGCCCCGGCGATGTTCGGCGGCTCGGCCGACTTGACCGGATCGAACAACACCAAAACCAGGGACCAGCAGCCGTTTACGGCCGCTTCCTACGATGGCCGCTCTGTCTATTACGGCATCCGCGAGTTCGGCATGGCGGCGGCGATGAACGGCATCGCGCTGCACGGCGGGCTGATCCCCTATGGCGGCACCTTCCTGGTGTTTTCTGACTATATGCGCAACGCCATCCGCATGTCGGCGCTGCAGCGGATCCGCGTCATCTATGTGCTGACGCATGATTCGATCGGGCTGGGCGAGGATGGCCCGACCCACCAGCCGGTCGAACATCTGCTGTCGTTGCGCGCGATTCCCAACCTCGCCGTCTATCGGCCGTGCGATGCGGTGGAGACGGCCGAAGCCTGGGCGCTGGCGCTCGCCGACACGACGCGGCCGTCGGTGCTGGCGCTCAGTCGGCAGAATCTGGCGCAGTTGCGCAGCGCGGCGGGGCCCAATCTGACGGCGCAGGGCGGCTATCGGCTGCGCGATGCGGTTGCAGCGCGCAAAGTGGTGTTCGTCGCCACCGGTTCCGAAGTTGAGATCGCCATCGACGCCGCCGGGCTGATCGAGGCCGAAGGCATCGGCTGCGACGTCGTGTCGATGCCGTGCTGGGAGGCGTTCGACGCCCAGCCGGCAGCGTATCGCGCCGATATCCTGCCCGGTGATGCGCTGATCGTGTCGGTCGAAGCCGGGGTGACTTTGGGCTGGCAGCGCTATACCGGGTCGCACGGGCTCAACATCGGTGTCGACAGCTTTGGCGCGTCGGCGCCGATCGAGGCGCTTTACGATCATTTCGGGCTGACGGCACCGAAGATCGCCGCACGCGTAAAGGCGAAACTCGCCTGAACACATCTGGAGCCCGGGTCATGCCGGGCATGAAATTGAGGAGCAGGGTCGCATGGCCATCAAGGTCGCCATCAACGGTTTCGGTCGCATCGGGCGCAATGTGCTGCGCGCCATCCACGAGGCGAAGCGCGACGATATCATTGTCGTCGCCATCAACGATCTCGCCGATACCACCGCCAATGCCCGGCTGCTCAAGCGCGATTCGGTCCACGGTTCCTATCCCGGCACGATCGAGGTCGATGGCGATTACATGGTCGTCGATGGCCACCGCATCCGGGTGACCGCCGAGCGCGACCCGGCCAAGCTGCCGCACGCCGAAATGGGCGTCGATATCGCGCTCGAATGCACCGGGTTCTTCACCGCCGCCGACAAGGCCGGGCTGCACCTGCAGGCGGGCGCCAAGCGCGTGCTGATCAGCGCGCCGGGCAAGGGCGTCGACCTGACCGTTGTCTATGGCGTCAACCACGACAAGCTGACCGCCGATCACAAGATCGTGTCCAACGCGAGCTGCACGACCAATTGCCTGGCGCCGTTCGCGATGATCCTCGACCGTGAATTCGGCATCACCAAGGGGCTGATGACGACGATCCACGCCTATACCAACGACCAGAAGATCCTCGACCAGATCCACGACGACCCGCGTCGTGCCCGCGCCGCAGCGCTGTCGATGATCCCGACGACGACCGGCGCCGCGCGCGCCGTCGGCGAAGTGCTGCCGCAGCTGAAGGGCAAGCTCGATGGCTCGGCGGTGCGCGTGCCGACGCCGAATGTCAGCCTTGTCGACCTGACCTTTGTGGCCGCACGCGACACGACGAAGGAGGAGGTCAACGCCGCGCTCAAGGCCGCTGCCGCGGGCGAACTGAAAGGCATTCTCGACTGGACCGACGAGCCTTTGGTGTCGATCGATCTCAACCACAATGCCGCTTCGTCGACGATCGACAGCCTCGAAACGGCAGTGATCGGCGGCAACCTGGTGCGCGTCGTCAGCTGGTACGACAATGAATGGGGCTTTTCGAACCGCATGGCGGATACCGCCGTGGCGATGGGCAAGCTGCTCTGATCATGGGGTTCCGCGACCTCGACGACATGCCCGATGTGCGCGGCAAGCGCGTCCTCGTCCGCGCCGATCTCAACGTGCCGATGGTCGATGGCGCGGTCGGCGATGCGACGCGGCTGAGCGCGGTGGTGCCGACGCTGGCGGCGCTGGCGGACCGCGGCGCCATCGTTCTGGTGCTGTCGCATTTCGGCCGGCCCAAGGACGGTGACCGGTCGGCGACGCTGGCACCGGTTGCGGCGGCGCTGGCCGATGTGCTCGGGCGGCCGGTGGCGTTCATCGCCGATTGCATCGGGCCGGTAGCGGCGGCGGGCGTTGCGGCGCTGCACCCGGGCGACATCGCCGTCCTGGAAAACACGCGGTTCCATGCCGGTGAAAAGGCCAATGATCCGGCGTTTGTCGCGGCGCTGGCCGCCAATGGCGATTTC
>JBBQKM010000323.1:0-3369 GCA_038326915.1 Sphingomonadales bacterium | reverse complement strand
CCGAGCGGGGTGGGGGTTCACAAGTTTCGGTGCGAGCTACCCCCACCCCGCTCGCTGCGCGAGTCGCCCTCCCCGCAGAGGGGAGGGAGTGATTTTACCCTTTCGTCACCGCCGCCCCGGTAAACACCACGGTCGTGCCCTTTTTCACCGCCGCGCCGAGTTCGTTGACGTCCCAGTTGGTCAGCCGCACGCAGCCGTGGCTGTCGACCTTGCCCACCGTCCGCGGATCGGGGGCGCCGTGGATGCCATAGGTATCGCGCGTCAGGTCGATCCATGTCGAACCGACCGGATTGTTCGGCCCGGCCGGCACCACCAGCTTGCTTTGCTTCTTGCCCTTGGTCTTGAAGGTCAGCCGGCCGGGATCAAAGGTATAGGTCGGCCGCGGCGCGACGACACGCACCGCCCATTTGCCCGAAGGTGCCGGGCGCTCGCTGCTGCCGACCGTCGCCGGATAAACGGCGATCACCGTGCCGGCGACATTCATGGCGCGCAATTCGCCCAGCGTCTTGTCGATGATGATCGAAGCCACTGGCGCCATTGGCGGTCGCGCCGTGTCGGTCACGATGATGACGGTTCCCGCTTTGCCGAAATCGGCGTCGGGATTGAGCGCGCGAAGCAAGGCCTCGTCCATATGCGAACGCTCGGCCAGATCCTCGACCAGCGATGTCCAGGTCATGTTGGGCCGCTTGGCCATCTGGGCATAATCGCCGGGCGTCACCGGCGCCGCGAACGGCCCCGCCACATCGTCGGCACTGATCGTATAGCTGCGCATGATCGGCGTCGCGTCGGCGCCCACCAGCTTGTTCCACGTCGCCGCGTCGAGCGCGCCGGTTTCGGCCATGCCCTGCGCCGCCTGGAAGCCGCGGACCGCCAGCCGCATGTTGTCGCCGGCCTCGCCATCGATCACACCGGGGGAGAAATGGCGGCGATCGAGCAGCACCTGGGCGCGGATCAGCACGCGACGGCGGACGGCGGGATCGTCGCTGACGGCGAAATCCTGGCCGTTGATTTCGGTGGCGCGCACCGGGGCGACGCCATTGACCGGGGTGGCCGGCGCAGGGGCAGCGGCCGCCGGCGCAGCGTTCGGCGCCGTTTGCGCGTTCAAGGCGGCGAATGGCATGGAGACGGCGAGTGCGAGCAGCGACAGACGCGACATGGAGATTGACCCTTTGATAATCCTGTCGGTTGAAGCCGCCAGACGGTGCGAAGTTCCGCTGGTGGTGCTGGCGCTGCTGCTGGGGCTCGCCGCGCCGGCGCGCGCTGCCGATTGCAGCGCCGGGCCGGCCGCTGCTGCTGCCGCCAATACCGCCAGCATCGAAACGCTGCCCTTCGCCCCCTTCCGCCGCGCCGAAATCGGCTGGGCGACCTATGCCCCGCGCATCGCCATCGAGATCGGATCGGCCTGTCCGTTCGGATCGCCGGGCTTTGCCGCGGCGCTGGCGCGCTGGCAGGCAGCGCACACGCTGCCGGCAACCGGCATCGTCGATATCGAAAGCTTTGCCGCGATGAACGCCGGCTGGACGCTGGCAAGGCCGTTCGTCCAGGCGACCCGTGGCGGCGCCTGCCCCGATGCGCCCGACGCGGCGGCGCTCGCCATCGCGAGCCCGGGCGAAAGCTATGGCGGCAAGACCGTCCAGCTGCGCGCCGACGCGCTCGCCGCGTGGCGGCGGCTGCTGGCAGCGGCGCGACGCGAGTTGCCCGACATCGCCCCGGCGACCGACTGGCTGCGCATCTTTTCGGGGTTCCGCCACCCGCTCGACGACGATCTGCGGTGCTGGACGGTCAACAATTGCCAGGGGGTGACCCGCGCCGCCTGTTCGGCGCACCGCACCGGCCTCGCGCTCGATGTCTATGTCGGCCACGCCGAGGGGCTGGGCCCCGATTCGAGCGATGACGCCAACCGCCGCGCGATGAGCCGGTCGCCCGCCTATCGCTGGCTGCTGCGCAACGCCGGCCGCTATGGCTTTGCCAATTATGTGTTCGAACCCTGGCACTGGGAATGGTCGCCAACCGCGGGCGTCTCGACTTCGCCGCCGCCGCGCGGCATGACGCGGGGATGACGATTTCGCCGCTGGCCCGCCCGTTTCCCGACCTTGCCGCCATCGCCGGGGTGCGCATCGGCACCGCCACCGCCGGCTACAAGGCCTGGGTGCGCGCCGATGTGACGCTGGTTGAACTGGCGCCCGGCACCGCCGTCGCCGGCGTATTGACGCGATCGCGCTGCCCGTCGCCCGAGGTCGAGTTGTGCCGCGCCCGGCTGCCCGGCGGTCGCGCGCGCGGGCTGGTCGTCAACGCCGGCAACAGCAATGCCTTCACCGGCCTGTCGGGGCGCGAGGCTGCCGCCGCGCAGACCGCAGCTGCCGCGCACCTGCTCGGCTGCGCGGCGCACGAGGTCTTTGCCGCCTCGACCGGCGTCATCGGCGTGCCGCTGCCGCAGGACAAGGCGGTCGCCGGCGTCACCGCTGCCCACGCCGCGCTCGGCAGTGGCGATTTTCGCGCCGCGACCATCGCCATCGGCACCACCGACACCTTCCCCAAGGCCGCGACCACCACCGCGCTGATCGGCGACACCCGCGTCACCCTCACCGGCATCCTCAAGGGATCGGGGATGATCGCCCCCGACATGGCGACGATGCTCGGTTTCATCTTCACCGATGCCGCCGTGGCGCCCGCTTTCCTGCAGGACACGCTGGCACACGCCAACGCCCGCACCTTTTCGTGCATCACCGTCGATGGGGACACCTCGACATCGGACACGGTCCTCGCCTTTGCCACCGGCGCCGCCGGCAATGCAGAGCTGACCGGCTGGGAGTCCCCCGGTGCCGATGCCTTTGCCGCGGCGCTCCACGATCTTTGCCGCCAGCTGGCGCAACTGGTGGTGCGCGATGGCGAAGGCGCGACCAAGTTCATCGCAGTCAGCGTCAATGGCGCCGAGGACGACCGCGACGCGCACGCCATCGCCATGAGCATCGCCAATTCGCCGCTGGTGAAGACCGCGATTGCCGGCGGCGACGCCAATTGGGGGCGCATCGTCATGGCGGTCGGCAAGGCCGGCGAACGCGCCGAGCGCGACCTGCTGTCGATCCGTTTCGGCACCACCGAAGTCGCCGCGCACGGCGCCGTGGTGCCGGACTATGACGAGGCACCGGTCGCGGCGCATCTGGCCGGCGACGACATCGATATCGCGGTTGATCTCGGGCTGGGCACCGGCCGGGCGACGGTGTGGACGTGCGACCTGACCCATGGCTACATCAGCATCAACGCCGATTATCGCAGTTGAGCCGCCTGTAGCTCGAATGAACCGCTAACTGCCGCGCGAACGCCGTTCGCCGCGGCGGTTGCCGCTGGTGGCCGATGATGTGCGCCGCG
>JBBQKM010000322.1:0-3395 GCA_038326915.1 Sphingomonadales bacterium | reverse complement strand
CGCCGTGCTGGCAACGCTGCCGGCGGCGATGCTGATCAACAGCGGCAGCGCGCAGGGCGTGCTGTTCGCGGTGCCGGTCTATTTCGCGCTGTCGGCCGTCGTCACCGCATCGGGGCTGTCGGCGATCCTCGACGCGACGCCGAACCGCCGGCGGGGGCAGGCGATGGCGGTCAGCTTCTTCCTCAATGTCGCCATCGGTGCCGGGCTGGGGCCGACCCTGGTGGCGCTGGCGGGCACGCATGTGTTCGGCGAAGCCGCTGGCCTTGGCCCCGCGATCAGCCTTACGGTGGTGGCATCCTATGTGCTGGCGGCGCTGGCGCTGCTGCCCGCCATTCGTGCGCGGAGGGTTTGATGGACGATAGCTTCGAATTGTACGACCTGCGCGTCGAGGTCGTCGCGCCGCCTGGGGCGAAGCTCTGGTGCTCGGCCACCGCCGGCGACTGGTTCGAACTGCGCGGCGAAAACCTCTATCTGCCGCCGGGGCAGGGCTTTTCGATCTATTCGCTCGCCGCGGTGCTGCCGCTGCTGGCGGCGAAGCAGCGCGATACGCACCCCAACGACTGGATGGCCACCGATGCGGAGATTGCCTGCCCCGATCCCAACTGCCCGTCGCGGCTGCGCATCAGCCGCCTCGCCAAGCGCCGATTCCGCCACGCCGACACCACCGCCACCCGGAAACCCGCATGACCTTTGCCGAACGCCATGACCTCGCCCCCGACTATTCCATATCGCGGGTGATCCGCGGCGGCTGGCAGCTCGCCGGCGATCATGGCGCGGTCGATCGCGACGCCGTCACCGCCGATCTCGCCGCCTTTTACGACGCCGGCGTGACGACCTTCGACTGCGCCGACATCTATACCGGCGTGGAGGCGATGATCGGCGATTTCCGCGCCGCCATGCTGGATGCGCGCGGTGCCGAGGCGCTGGCGCAGTTGCGCGTCCACACCAAATATGTCCCCGATCTCGACCTGCTGCCGCGCCTCACCGGCGCCGATGTCCGCCGCATCATCGATCGCTCGCTGCAGCGGCTGCGGCTGGACCGGCTCGATCTCGTCCAGTTCCACTGGTGGGATTATGACCAGCCGCGCTATGTCGAGGCCGCGCGCCACCTCGCCGACCTGCAGGCCGAGGGCAAGATCCACCTCGTCAGCGGCACCAATTTCGATGCGGTCCATGTGCAGCAAATCGCCGACGCCGGGGTGAAGTTCGCGACGCTGCAGGTGCAATATTCGCTGCTCGATGCGCGGCCGGCCGGCGCGCTGGCCGAAACCTGCGCACGGCTGGGCACGCAATATCTCTGCTATGGCACGCTCGCCGGCGGCTTCCTCGGCGATGGCTGGCTCGGCAAGCCCGAACCCACCGCCGGCTTCGCCAACCGCTCGCTGGTCAAATACAAGCTGATCATCGATGATTTCGGCGGCTGGGAGCTGTTCCAGGATTTGCTGGCCACGCTGCGCCGCGTCGCCGATCGCCATGGCGCCAGCATCGCCAATGTCGCCTCGCGCCACGTCCTCGACCAGCCACTGGTCGCCGGCGTCATCGTCGGCGCCAGCCATGCCCGGCATCTGGGCGATACGCTGCGCGTCGGCGACATCAGGCTGACGGCACAGGACCGCGCCGAGATCGACGCGGTGCTGGCGCGGCGGCAGGGGCCGCAGGGCGAAGTCTATGCGCTGGAGCGCGACCGCAGCGGGCGGCACGGATCTATCATGAAGTATAATCTTGGCGACGCGCCGGCCTGATCACTCGCGCTGCTCCATATGTGTTGTCCGCCGGATATGCTAGATTGCAACTCCGGCAACGGGGGAGCGGGTGGTCATGGCGAAAACTTGGGTAAACTTCGAATGCACCTTCAACACCGCGAATACCGTCAACGCACTGCCTGATTCGATCTATTTTGTTACAGCGGGCGGCATGTTGCGGATCGCTTATGTCAACATCGCGCGGGCGCAGGACCAACTGGTCAATCTGGTACCGGCAGTCTGTTACATCGACCCCGACGGCGACCTGCACGACGCCATCATGTCGACGCCCTATGGTTCCGATCACAAGATCACCATTGGTTCGGTGGTCGGCGACATGATCCGGGTACGCGTCGCCGACCAGCCCAACGCCGGCGGCAACTATGTCGGCGAAGCGTCGCGCGTCCCCGGCAACGGGCTGGCAACCTTCGATTTCGTCAATACCAACGGCGCTCTGACCGGTGTCCATGTCGGCCACCAGGTCAAGAACCTGATCCCTGGGAGGCCAGACCAGGGCCAGATGAGGGTCGCCTACAGCCGGCTGGAGGATGCTCGCGAATTGTTCGGCAAGGGCGTATCACCAGCGGCGATCACCGAGATCATCGCGCGTTGATCGCCTCAGGTCGCCTCCGCCTCGCCGACCTCGTAAAGTTGCAGCTGCCGTTCCGATATCTCGAGATCGGCCCAGTGCGCGCGCCAGGCGGCGATGTGGTCTGAGCGGAAATGCGCCTGCAGATGGCTGCGATTGTCCCACAGTTCGTTGACGTGCATCAGCCCGGCATCGAGCACATCCTCGGCATAGCTGTACGCGATGCACCCCGGCTCGGCGCGGCTGGCCTCGATCATCGCGCGCATCGCGGGGCGGGCCTCGGCAAGCCGGTGCGGCGGCAGACGGATCGTGCCGGTGATCAGCAGCATGGCATTCCTCAAGGGCATTTTGCGGCAATCTACCCCGCGCATCGCCGCTTGAAAATCGCCGCCGGATAGGCGATGGACGCACCATGCTTGCCCGCCTCTACCAGCGTCCCAAGAACGCCATGCAGTCGGGCCGCGCCCGCACCGGCGAATGGCTGCTGGAAATCGAGCGTGCGGAGCCGCAGCGCCCCGATCCGCTGACCGGCTGGGCAGGCTCCGGCGCCACCGAAACCCAGGTTCAGCTGCGCTTTCCTAGCCAGCAGGCGGCGCAGGCCTATGCCGACAGCCACGGGCTGACCGTGGAAATCATGCCGCTGGGTCCGCGCACGCTCAAACTCCAGGCCTATGCCGACAATTTCAGATGAAGCCGTCCGGCTTTCTGCGCCCGTAGCTCAGTTGGATAGAGCGCGGGACTTCTAAGACCGGCGTCTTCGAGCTAAGAATCTGAATTAACACAATTATATCAATTATTTGAAGCGGTTGAGTCTCGCAGCAAGCGTCCGATTCTACACGTTTTCTACACAGTCGTGGCGGCATAGACGCAATTTGCGGGTCGCGAGGCCATATTGGCGCGGCGGTTCAGGGGCCGGATGGTCGGTCTTTGCATGGTGGTTTTGGGGTTTCGCAGATAAACGGATTTCGAGCTATCCGGGCCCCTAATAGGCAGGCAAAGCGATCTCCGTCATGCCTGCTTTCGGCGCTGCTTACACGCCCGAGTCCCAAGGGTTGGTCAGTTCC
>JBBQKM010000321.1:0-3414 GCA_038326915.1 Sphingomonadales bacterium | reverse complement strand
GGATCATCATGGCGGGCGCGGCGGCGGGGCTTGCCGCCGTCTCGGGGTGCACGCGGCTCGGCACCTTGAATGGCGTCAACAACATCACGCCGGGCGATACCGGCACCGATCGCGTCGCCAGCGCCATCGCCTTTGGCAGCGATCCGCGCCAGAGACTCGACATCTATGCGCCGGCGGGGGCGCGCAACGCGCCGGTCGTGGTGTTCTTTTACGGCGGCAGCTGGAACAGCGGCCAGCGCGAGGATTATGCCTTTGCGGCGCGGGCGCTGGCGGCGCAGGGCTTTGTCACCGTCGTTCCCGATTACCGGCTGGTGCCGCAGGTGAAATACCCCGGTTTCGTCGAGGACGGCGCCGCCGCGGTCGCCTGGACGGCGCAGAACATCGCCCGCTATGGCGGCAATCCGGCGGCGATCGGCGTTTCCGGCCACAGTGCCGGCGGCTATATCGCGATGATGCTGGCAATGGACGACCGCTGGCTGGCCAGGGCCGGCGCGCCCGGCGTCATCAAGGCGGCGGTCGGCCTCGCTGGCCCCTATGATTTCGCGCCGTTCGAGCCGGGCGGTGCCGCCGACATCGCGTTCGGCGCGGCCCCCGATGTCCGCATCACCCAGCCGATCACCTATGCCCATGCCGGGGCGCCGCCGGTGCTGCTGTTGACCGGTGCCGACGATACCACCGTGCTGCCGCGCAACGCCGAACGGCTGGCCGCGGCGCTGACCGCGCTCGGGTCACCGGCGGAGGTCAAGGTATATCCCGGCATCGGCCATATCGACATCATCCTGGCGGTATCGAAACCATTTCGCAGCAAGGCGCCGGCGCTCACCGATACCGCGGGGTTTTTCCACAAACATCTGGGGTAGGCCGCGGTGTTTGTGCGATACCGCGGGGATGACCATCCGCAATCTCTTTGCCACGCCATTCTACGAAGCCAATCTGGCCAGCCCCGATCTGGTCGCCGAGCTCGATCACAGCTGCCGCAGCCTGGCGCGCGACGATCGCGCCGGGCGGCAATGGGCAAAGGATCATCATTATCCGGGCTATACCAGCTATGCCTCGCTCACCGACCTGCCGGCACGCGATCCTGCCTTTGCCGATCTGAAGCGCCATCTCGACCGCCATGTCCGCGCCTTTGCCGATGCGGCGCATTTCGATCTGGGCGGCAAGAAGCCGAAACTCGACAGCCTGTGGGCCAATGTGCTCAAACCCGGCGGCGGCCACAGCGGCCATATCCACCCGCACAGCATCATTTCGGGCACGGTCTATATCGCCGTGCCGCCGGGTGCGGGGCCGTTGAAACTGGAGGATCCGCGGCTGCCGATGCTGATGCACGCGCCGTCGCGCACCGCCGACGCGCCGGCGGAGGCGCAGACGTTCTTCTACGCCACCCCGGCGCCGGGCACGATCTTCCTGTGGGAAAGCTGGCTGCGCCACGAGGTACCGGCGGGCGCGGCCAAATCCGAACGCATCAGCATCAGTTTCAACTATGGCTGAGGCGGCGACCAAATCGGATGAGCGCCGGGTGGAGATCCTCGATCGCCTGACCGCACATGTGCTGGCGCACGGGCTCGCGGCGGCAAGCCTGCGACCGCTGGCCAAGGCCGCCGGCATCAGCGACCGGATGCTGCTCTATTATTTCAAGGACAAGGCCGAAGTCATCGCCGCGGTGCTGACCATCGTGGCGGCGCGGATGGTGACCGCGATGGAGGCGCACACGGCGCGCATGCCGGTACCGCTCGATGCCCTGCGCGCACAGCTGGTGGCGGTGATCTTTGCCGATGAATTCTGGCCCTACATGCGGCTGTGGCTGGAAATCGCCAGCCTCGCGGCGCGCGGCGACGGCTTTTACCGCGCCATCGGTGAACAGATCGGCCGCGGGTTCTTCGCGTGGGGGCGGGCGCAACTGGCCAGCGACGCGCCCGATGTCGATGCCGCGCGGCTGCTGATCAGCCTGGAGGGTATGCTGGTGCTGAAGAGCCTTGGGCTGGATGATGTGTGCGAGGCGGCGGGGTAGGGGGGCTTTTGGACAAGCAGGGCCATGTCTACATCCTCGCCAGTGCGCGGCATGGCACGCTGTATGTCGGCGTGACGTCGGACCTTGTGCTGCGGATCAGCCAGCATCGCGCGGGAGTGTTCGACGGGTTCACCAAGGATTATGACGTCAAGCGGCTGGTCTGGCAGGAAGCGCATGCCACGATCGAGCCGGCAAACGCGCGCGAGAAGCGCATCAAGGAGTGGCGGCGGGACTGGAAGATCACGTTGATCGAGGCGGCGAATCCAGGGTGGGAGGATCTGGCGCTGGGGCTTGGGTTTGCGCCGCTGGTCGGGGCGGCGAAGCGGTCGCGGACCATCCCCTGACGTCACCCCGGCGCAGGCCGGGGCCCATAAACCACAATCGTCGAAACCGATGCACGAAGCTTGGTCCGTTGGTGACCAGGTTTGTGATTTATGGGCCCCGGCCTGCGCCGGGGTGACAGGTCAGATGGTTAGAATTTAAGTCCCGCTTCCACCCCGATCACCCGGCGCTGGCCGGGGGAGATGAACGATCCGCCGAACTCGATCGCCGGGATGACTTCGTTGAGATACTTCTTGTCGAAGGCGTTGTTGGCGAACGCCGTCAGCGTCCAGTTGCGGCCTTCGATGCCGGCGCGGAAGTTGAAGGTGCCGAACGCCTTGCGCTGCGAAACATCCCAGGTGGCGTCGCCGACGAACGCCGGCAGCGCCAGCGCCGAGATCGGCAGCAGCGCACTGAAGATCGTCGGCTTGGTCTGGTTCTGCACCGAATGGAACCAGGTCGGCCCGGTCAGGCGGTAATCGGCGCGGAACACGCCCTTCAGCGCGTCGCTGAACGGCACGACGACCTGGGTGCCGGCGTTGAGCGTATAGTCGGCGGTATAGGGCGATTTGTTGCCCACCGTGTCGGGGCGGCTGCTGTTCTTCTTGATCTCGCTGCCGGTGATGTTGCCCGAACCGAACACCGTCCAGCCATCGATGATGCGCGCGTTCAGCGTCAGTTCGCCGCCATAGACTTCGACCTTGTCGATGTTCGACACGACGCGCAGCAGGCCGAAGCCGCCGACAAAGAATTCGAAGAACTGCATGTCGCGGATCGTGGTGTAATAGCCGGCGAGATCATAGCTGACGCGGCCGTCGAGCAGCGAACCCTTGATGCCGGCTTCAAACGCGCTCGACCGTTCCTTGCGATACTGGTCGTTGATCGCCACGCCGGCGTTGATGGTGCCGACCGCGCCGTTGTTGAAGTTGTTGTCGACGATCGCCGCCGCGCCCTGGTTGTTGAACCCGCCCGATTTGAAGCCGACGCCCCAGTTGGCGAACAGCACCGCCTCGTCGGCAAGCTTGTAGCGCAGCGTCACCTTGGGCTCCAACTGCTTGAAGCTGGCGCTCTGCGGCGGGATC
>JBBQKM010000320.1:0-3442 GCA_038326915.1 Sphingomonadales bacterium | reverse complement strand
CAGCACCTTGGCATCGAGATAGGTATAGCCGCCGAACAGGCTCAATCGCGGCGTCAGATTGCCCTGGGCGCCGATTTCGAAGCCGGTCACGCGCTGGTTGCCGGCGAGCACCTGCAGCCCGGTCAGCGGATCGGTCAGCCGGGCGTTGGTCTTGTCGGTGCGGAACACGGCTGCGGTGAGCAGCAGATGTCCGCCTTCTCCCGCCTGGTATTTGGCGCCGGCTTCATAGCTGCGGTTGCGTTCGGGATCGAGGTTGGCGGTCTGCGGCCCCAGGCCGCCATAGCTGATGCCGCTGCCATCGGTCTGTTCGCCGCTGGGGTTCGACGATGTTGCTGCCGAGACATAGAGGCTGAGCGGCGGCACCGGTTTCCAGACGAGGCCGGCGTTCCAGTTGAGGAAATCGCTGTGGTTGCGAAGGTCGGTGCGGGCGCCGGCGGCGGTGAAGGCGATGCTGCGCACGGTGTAATCATCATAGCGCAGGCCGCCCGACAGTTTCAGAGTCTCGCCGATGTCGATGGTGTCGAGCAGATACACCGCCTTGGTCACCACCGTCGTGTCGGTGCGCGCGCCCGACAGGGTGCGGAACTGGGTGAAGGGCACATTGGGATCGGGGTTGAAGATCGGCTGCAGGATGATCTGTGCCGGTACGATGATGGCGCCGACGGTTTCGGAACTGGCAAAGGCAAAGGGCCGGTTGCTGATCGCCTCGCGCGCGAATTCCGTGCCGGTGACGAGCGTGTGGTGCAGGCCGCCGGTATCGAAATCGATGGTGATATCGTTGGCGTTGGTCCAGCTCTGGCTGGTGGCGTTGCGGTTCTTGGGGTTGGCGCGCACCGTCCATTGCGCCAGATCGGCGGCGGTGATCACCGGGGCTTCGGGCGCCGAGGCGATATAGCTGTTGAGGTTGCTGCCATAGCGGAGTTTCGACGACAGCTTGAGGCCGTCGGTGGCGCGCCAGACCAGCCGGCCGGTGCCGATATCGGCGCGGCCCTTCAGGAAATCGCGGCCGAGCACGCCGTAGAAATTGCCGCGCGGCACAGCGAACGGCCGCTGGCTGCGCGCATCGAAGGGCACGCCCCAATCGGCCATGCCATCGCTGGTGAGGTGATAATAATCGAGGTTGAGATCGAGGTTGGCGGTCGGCTGCACCGCCAGCGAGGCCGCGACACCCCAGCGCCGGCTCCAGACATAATCGCGCCCGGCAACATCGGCATCGTGCCACAGGCCGTTGAGGCGCAGCTGGACGTTGTCCGACAGCTTGCGGTTGATATCGGCGGTGAAGCGGCGGGTGGCATCGGTGTCGCCGGTGGCCTCCACCTTGGCGTAATCGGCGCGCAGCGGGGATTTCGACACGAGGCTGACGGCGCCGCCGGTGGTGCCGCGGCCGCCGAAGCTCGATGACGGACCCTTGACGATTTCGATCTGTTCGACGGCAAACACCTCGCGGCTGGTGACGCCGGGGTCGCGCAGGCCGTCGATATAGACGTCGTTGCGGGCATCGAAGCCGCGGATGAAGATGCGATCGCCAAAGGCATTGCCACCCTCCCCGGTGCCCAAGGTGATGCCGGGCTGGGTGCGGACGAGATCGCGGAACGATTGCGCGCCGAGGTCCTGGATGACCTGTTGCGGGATGACGGTCACCGATTTGGGCGTGTCGGCGAGCGGTTCGCTGAACTTGGCCGACGCCGAACGGTCGACCTTGTAGGGCGCCGCCGGGTCGACATAGGGATTCACCGGCACGCGTTCGCCATTGACGACGATGGTCTGGTCGGCGGCGGCGGCATCGTCGGCGGCAAGCGCCAGGCCGGGCGAGCACAGCGCGCCGGCGGTGGCGAGCGTGCGCAACGACGCGCGCAACGAAATCGGAATGGCAATCGACATGGGAACCCCTGTTTCGGAACTGAGGCCTATCGCTAATGCGAGTCGTTCTTAGTTGCAAGGTTGTTGCGAACGATTCTCAAGAACCCTGCCCAGCAAGCGGCGATCGGGGTCGTGCAATGCGCAACAAAATGGGGGCTGGGGCGCACGGCCCCACCCGCCGCAGGCGCTCCAGCGTCGTTGATTCAACCGTTACGCAAGCGAAGCTAGAACTTCGTCCGCAGCGTGAAACGCGCCGATCGCGGGCCGCCGGTGCTGATATTGTTGTCGTTGTGCGCGGTCGGGAAATAGCCGGTGTTGAACAGGTTTTCGACATTGACCTGGACGTCGATGGCATCGGTCAGCCGCACGAACGCCGCTGTATCGACACGGGTATAGGCGGGTATCACCACGGCATTGCTGATCGACGCAAAGCTGCGCGCCTGGTGGACGACGCCGAGCCCGAGGCCGAGGCGATCGTTGACATCATAGCGCGTCCACAGCGACGCCTGGGTGCGCGGCACCAGCGGCAACCTGCGGCCGGCCGGCGCGGCGGTGGTGCCACGGCGGATCTCGGCATCCTGCAGCGCAAAGCCCAGGCTCGCCTGCCAGTTGGGCCGCAGCTTGCCATTCAGGGTCAGCTCAAGCCCCTTGCTGCGCTGTTCGCCGGTCAGTTCGATGGTGCCGGCGATGGCGCCGGGGGCGCGGGTGTTGCTGCGATCGAGGCGATAGATGGCGGCGGTGAGGTTGATCGCCGGCGTCACATCCCATTTGCCGCCGAGTTCGAGATTGTCGAACTTTTCGGGTTCGAGCGCCGCCGTGCTGGCATCGAGGCTGGTGAACTGGTCGCCCGATTGCGGCAGGTACGAGCGGCTGTAGCTGGCATAGAGCGAGGCGGTGGCGACAGGTTTCCAGATCAGCCCGAGGCGCGGCGACCAGAGATTGTCGGTGCGGGCGAGCGCGGCGCCGGTCAGGCCATCGTCGAATTCGAGGCTGAAGCGATCATAGCGGATGCCGGCGACGATCTCGACATGGTCGCCCAGCGACAGCTGGTCCTGGATGAAGCCGGCGGCGATGTCGGCGCGGGTGCGCGTCGACCGGCTGCCGGGGCCGAAGCGGAAATACACCGGCGGCGCCACGAACGGATCGCTGAGCGCGACGGTCGCGACCAGGCTGTTCGCCGTCGGGCTGAAAAAGCCGTTGGTGCGCTGCGATCGCGTCGTCTGGCGGCCGAACTCGACACCGGCGAGGATGACATGGCCGATGCTGCCGGTCGCGACCGTCCAGACCATGTCGGTCTGGCTGAACAGGTTTTCGCGCTGGGTGGCGTCGCGATACGCCGACACGCCGAACTGGCCGTTGACCACTGCCGAGACCGGAAACAGATTGTCGTAGAATTTGTCGTAATCGCCATAGCGCGTCCGGTTGCGCAGCGTCAGCTGGTCGGTCAGCGCATAATCGATCGCGACCGAGCCGATATCGGCGTTGAAGCCGCTGTCGTTGATCGCGGCATCGCCGATGAAGGTGTCGCGTTAGCCCGTGACCGGCCGGCCGTCGCGCGAGGGCACCCCGCGATCGGTGACGC
>JBBQKM010000319.1:0-3470 GCA_038326915.1 Sphingomonadales bacterium | reverse complement strand
TTCGGCGGGGCTCGATGCCGTCGCCGAAACGCAACTGCTGGCGCTGTTCGAAAAGGATCTTGGCGCCACCGATCACCAGTCGCGCGCCGATCGCCTGTTGTGGACGGGCCAGGTCACCGCCGCCGCCCGGCTACTGCCGCGGCTCGACATGGATCACCGGCTGTGGCTGCTCGCCCGCATCGCGCTGCGCAGCAATTCGCCCGATGTGCTCAACCGCCTCGCCGGCGTGCCGCAGGGCTTGCGCGACGATCCGGGGCTGGTGCTCGATCGCGCGCTGTGGATGCGCAAGACCGGCGATGTCTCGGGCGCGCAGGCGCTGCTCGCCGCCAGCAACATTGCGCCGGGAAAGGTGCTCGACCCCGAAACCTGGCTCAAGGTCCGGCTGGATTTCGCGCGCACGGCGTGGCGATCGGGGAATTTCGATACCGCCTATCGCATTGCGGCGCGCCACAGCGCCTTTGGCAGTGACCGGCCGATCGCCGAACGGTCGCTGGGTGAACGCCAGTTGTTCATCGACAGCGAATGGCTCGCCGGCTGGCTGGCGCTGCGCAAGCTGGCGCAGCCGGCGCAGGCGGTGAAGCATTTCCAGAATGCCCGCGCTGCTGCGCTGACGCCGCTCAGCCAGACGCGCGGCGACTATTGGACCGGCCGCGCCGCCGAGGCCGCCGGGCGCAGCAAGGATGCCAATGCCGCCTATGAAGCCGCGGCAACCCACTTCGACTATTTCTACGGCCAGCTCGCCGCCGAACGGCTCGGTCGGCCACTGGCCATCAAGCGCGTGCCGGCGCCGGCGATCGGCGCCAACACCGCCAGTACCTTCCGCGCCGATCCGCTGGTGCGCGCGGCGACGGCGCTTGGCGATATCGGTGATCGCGGCCGCCAGACGATTTTCCTGCGCCACCTCGCCGATCGCGCCGAAACGCCGCTGCAGCAGGCGCTCGTCGCCGGGTTGGCCGGGCCGCTGGGGCGGCTCGACGCGGGCGTCTATGCTGGCAAGGCCGCGCGCAGCGATGGCGAATTGTCGTTGCTCGATGCCGCCTTCCCGATGCTCGACCTGCCGGCCAGTCTTTCCGGCCAGTTCAGCATGATCCATGCCATCACCCGGCAAGAAAGCCAGTTCGATCGCAGCGTCATTTCGCACGCCAATGCCCGCGGCCTGATGCAGCTGCTGCCCGGTACTGCGGCCGAACAGGCGGGCAAGATCGGCCTGCCCGCCTCGACCGAGCGGCTGACCAGCGATCCCATCTACAATGTCACGCTGGGCTCGGCCTATTTCGCGCGGTTGAAGGACAATTTCGCCGGCTCGCATGTGCTGGCGGTCGCCGGCTACAACGCCGGGCCGGGCAATGTCCGCAAATTCCTCGCGGCGAACGGCGACCCGCGCTCCGACGGCATGGACACCATCGACTGGATCGAGGCGATTCCGCTGTCGGAAACCCGCAACTATGTCCAGCGCGTGCTCGAAAACGCCGTGGTCTATGATCTGTTGCACCCGCAAACCGCGGTGATGCCGACGAGCAACCGGTTGAGCGCCTATCTGGGCAAGCGCTCGCCTGGCTGACGCTAGAGCACGCCGGCTTTTTTTGCCGCCTTTATGACCTTGGGGTCGATGTCCGGCCAGCTCAGGTCGACACCGGCGCCGAGGCCCGCGACGGCGGCCTCCAGCCCGGCCAGGCGCGCGGCCTTCTTGTCGTCGGCAGCGATGATCGTCCACGGCGCCGCCTTGGTCGATGTCTTGTCGAACATCTCGTGATACGCCTCGAGATATTCGGCGCGCTTTGACCGGTTGTGATAGTCGTCCAACCCGGTTTTCCAGCGTTTCCAGGGCACTTCGAGGCGCTCTTTCAGCCGGCGATCCTGTTCGCCCTGCGTCACATGGAGGAACAGCTTGACGATCCGCACCCCGTCGGCGGCCTGCACCACCTCGAACTGGTTGATCTCCTCATAGGCCCGGCTCCACTGCGCTTCGGCGGCAAAGCCATCGATGCGCTCGACGAGCACGCGGCCGTACCAGCTACGATCATAAACGCTGATTTCGCGCTTGTCGGGCAGCCGCGTCCAGAAGCGTTCGAGATAATGCTGGCCGCGCTCGATATCGGTCGGCGCCCCGATCGACCAGACATTGGTAAAGCGCGGATCGAGCGTTTCGGTCAGCCGCTTGATGAGCCCGCCCTTGCCCCCGGCATCCCAGCCTTCCAGTGCCACCAGGCCGCGTAGCCCGCGAAAGATATATGCGGCCTGGATCAGCTCCATCCGGTGCTGAAGCTCCTCGAGGCGCTTGGCATAGGCCTTGCCATCGATGGGAACGACGGCTTCGAAATTCTTGAGGCGGAGTTTCGGCATGTAGGTCTCCCGCCGCCGGTTCAGGCCGAACCGGCGAGCATCCGGGCCTTTTGCGTCGCAAACTCCTCATCTGTCAAAACCCCGCGGGCGTGGAGTTCGGCAAGCCTTTCAAGGTTCTGGATGTCGAAGGCCAACGGGCGGGTGTCGGGCGCCGGGTCGGTCACCACCGCCTTGCGCGTCCCTGGCAACACCCCGCCGATCGTCAGGACGATCGCTACGACAAAGGCAAAGAGCAGCGCCGGGCCGGCCACCGTTTCGCCAAGCTTACGGCCCGCCACTTCGCCGGCCGCCGCGCCGTGCGCCGGATCAGCTATGCCTGCCATGGCGCCGACGACAAAGCCGGCAACCACCAGCACTGCGAACCAAATGATCACCGTCCAGAGCAATGCCCAGAGCGCGAGGGCAATGATGTTGCGCTTTTTCGTCATGCCGAACCCCCGACCATGGCGGAGCCATAGGCCGGAAACACGCCTGTGCAAATCGTTGCTGTTACTCGACAACCCGGATATGCAGTTCGCGCAATTGCTTGGCAGTCGCCACATTCGGCGCGTTCATCATCAGGTCTTCGGCCTTCTGGTTCATCGGGAAGACGACGACTTCGCGGATATTGGGTTCATCGGCGATCAGCATGACCATGCGGTCGACCCCCGGCGCCGAGCCACCGTGCGGCGGCGCGCCGAATTTGAAGGCGTTGATCATGCCGGCGAAATCGCGGTCGACATCGTCGCGGCTGTAACCGGCGATCTCGAACGCCTTGTACATGATTTCCGGGCGATGGTTGCGGATCGCGCCCGACGACAGTTCGACGCCGTTGCAGACGATGTCGTACTGATACGCCAGGATCGACAGCGGGTCCTGGGTTTCCAGCGCCTCGAGTTCCCCCTGCGGCATCGAAAAGGGGTTGTGGCTGAAATCGATCTTCTTGGCGTCCTCGTCATATTCAAACATCGGGAAATCGACGATCCAGCAGAATTTATAGGCGTTCTGCTCGATCAGGTTCAGCTCGGTGCCGATGCGGGTGCGGGCGAGGCCCGCCAGCTTGGCAGCCTGGGCTTCCTTGCCGGCGGCAAAGAAACAGCCATCATCCGGGCCAAGGCCAAGCGCCTCGTACAGGGCCAGCATGCCCG
>JBBQKM010000318.1:0-3496 GCA_038326915.1 Sphingomonadales bacterium | reverse complement strand
GATTTGTGCGCCGCTGGCCCGTGTTGCCGGTTCAGACCGCCAGCAGTCGGTGCTGGCCGCGATCGAACCGGTGATAGGGGATCGGGCGTTCGGCATCGGCCTCGCGCGCCGCGACTTCGGCCAGGATGGCGCGGGTGATCGACGGCAAGTCGAGTGCGGCGGCAGCATCCCAGTCGAACCAGGCGATTTCATCGAGCTCCCCCGATCCGGCGCCGGGATCGAGGCTGACCAGATGTTCGGCATCGACGGTGAAAAAGCGCGCGTCGAAGCGCCGGGTGCGCGCCGGCGGGGTGATGGCGCGCGCGACGAAGCGCAGCGGTGCCAGGTCGGGCAGATGGCCGGTGCCGAGAAAATCGCGCCATTCGGCGCTGCGTGTCGCGGCGCTGCCCGGCCGGCCGATGATCAGCCCGGTTTCCTCGAAGGTCTCGCGGATCGCGGTGGCCGCCAGCGCGCGGGCGCGCGGCAGGGCGCAGGTGCGCGCCAGCGGTGTCGCCGCAGCGGGGTGCAGGTCCGACGCGACCGCCACCTTGAAATCCGATGGGTGGATGCGGCCGCCGGGAAACACCCATTTGTCGGGCATGAACGCATGGCCGCCGACGCGCCGGCCCATCAGCACCCGCGGTGCCGGGCCGTCGCGGCGGATGACGAGCAGGGTCGCCGCGTCGCGCGGGCGGATATAGGGCTGGGTGCGGTCGGGCTTGTCGTCGATCATGCTCATGACCGCACCCTAGGTCGTTATCAGACCAAAGTCGCCAGCGCCGACCGGTCGAATTCCTTCAGTTCGTCCATGCGGCCATCGCGGACCTTCAGCGCCCAGTCGGGATCGACGATCAGCGCGCGGCCGACGCCGACGAGATCGAATTCCTGGCGCTCGAGCCGCTCGAGGAGATTGTCGATGCTCGCCGGTTCGGACTTTTCGCCGCCAAAGCCGGCGATGAATTCGCCCGACAGGCCGACGCTGCCGACGGTGATCGTCGGCACGCCGGTCAGCTTTTTCGCCCAGCCGGCGAAATTCAGGCCTGCGTCGCCGTCGATTTCGGGGAATTCGGGTTCCCAGAAGCGCCGCTGCGAGCAGTGCAATATGTCGGCACCGGCATCGACGAGCGGTGCCAGCCATTCGGTCATCGCTGCCGGGGACGTGGCGATGCGATAGGCGAAATCCTGCTGCTTCCACTGCGAAATGCGGATGATGACCGGGAAATCGGGGCCGACGGCGGCGCGCACCGCCTTCAGGATTTCGGCGGCAAAACGCCCGCGATCGGCAATCGTCGGGCCGCCAAAACTGTCACCGCGTTCATTGGTGCCTTCCCAGAAGAACTGGTCGATCAGATAGCCGTGCGCGCCGTGCAGTTCGACGGCGTCAAAGCCCAGCCGCTTGGCATCGGCGGCGGCACGGGCAAAGGCGGCGATGGCATCGGCGACATCGCTGTCGGCCATCGCCTTGCCGAACGGCTTGCCGGGCTTGAACAGCCCAGACGGGCTTTCCTGTTCGGGCGGCGTCGGATTGGCATGGTTGACGGCAGCGCCGACGTGCCAGAGCTGTGGCGCGATCAGGCCGTGGCCGGCGTGGGTTTCGGTGACGACCTTGCCCCAGCCGGGGAGCGCATCGCCATAGAAATGCGGCACATTGGGATCGTTGGTCGAACCCGTCCGCTCGACGCCGGTGCCTTCGGTGACGATCAGGCCAACACCGCCTTCGGCGCGGCGGCGGTAATAGGCGGCGACATCGTCACCTGGGATACCGCCGGGCGAGAAGCTGCGCGTCATCGGCGCCATGACGATGCGGTTGGGCAGGTGCAGCCCCTTGAAGGTGAAGGGCTGGAACAGCGGATTGGTCATCGGGGCCTCGTCATGCGGATGTCGTTTCGCCAGCCGAGGTAAAGCGCCGCCGCCGTTGCCGCAAGCGCACACCGGCAAAGCATTTGTTGGGGATGCCCGCCGCCCGGCTTGCCCGCGCCGGTGCGCCCGCCTAGACGGGCCGGCTGATTTCAACCCGAGGATTGCCGCCATGTCCGGGGATATCCCCCAGACCGATTTGCCACTTTCGTTCGGATCGCTGCTGCGGCTGGCGACGCCGGTCGTCGTGTCGCGCATCGGCATCATGGCGATGGGGCTGGTCGATGCCGTTGTCGTCGGCCAGCATTCGGCGACCGAGCTTGGCTATCAGGCGCTCGGCTGGGCGCCGACGGGTGTCGTCATCACCACGTCGGTCGGGCTGATGATGGGCATCCAGGTGATGACCAGCCAGGCGATCGGCGAGGGCCGCGCCGGCGATACCGGCGCCATCCTGCGCCGCGGCATCGCCTATGCCTTCTGGATCGGCGTCGTCGCGGCGGCGCTGCTCGCCGGGCTCGGCGGCCCGGTGATGCACCATATCGGCCTTGATCCGGCGCTTGCCGATGGCGCCACGCCGGTGCTGCAGGTGCTGGCGCTGTCGATGGTGCCGATCCTCGTCGCCGACGGCGGCATTTTCTGGCTGGAGGCGCATGGCCGCGCCGTGCCCGGCATGATCGCGATGTGGGCGGCGAACGTCGTCAACCTGGCCATCAACCTGTGGCTGGTGCCGGGCGACAGCGGCCTGCCCGTCGATGGCGCCGTCGCCAGCGCCTGGGCAACGCTGATTTCGCGCGTCGCGCTGCTGGTGTTTGTCTGGGTGCTGATCGCGCGCTGGCGCGAATCGCGGCCGCTCGGCGTGTTCGATCCGGCGCCGCATGATCCGGCGGCGGCCGCCGAGATGCGGCGCATCGGCTATGGCGCGTCGCTGAGTTATTTCGTCGAGGCCGGGTCGTTCGCCGCCATGTCGATCATCGCCGGCTGGCTTGGCGCACTGGCGGTGGCGAGCTGGGCGATCGTGCTCAACATGGCGGCGCTGATCTTCATGGTGCCGCTGGGGCTGGCGACGGCGACAAGCGTGTTCGTCGGGCGCGCCTATGGCGCCGGCGATCCGCCGGGGGTGCGGCGCGCGGCATGGATGGGCTTTGTGGCGACGGTCGCGGCAACGCTGCTGATCTGCGCCATTGTCGGTTTCGGGAATCGGATGATCGCCGCGGGCTATACCAGCGATGGCGATGTGCAGCGGGTGGCGGCGGCGGCCCTGCTGCTGTCGTGCCTGTTCTTCGTCGCCGATGGCCTGCAGGTTGTCGCTTCACAGGCATTGCGCGCGCAATCCGACGTGTGGATGCCGACCGCGACACATTTCGCCAGCTATCTGCTGGTGATGATGCCGCTCGGCTATGCGCTGGCGATCCTGCTCGACCTGGGTGTCAACGGCATCGTCTGGTCGGTGATTGTCGCGTCGCTGGTGTCGGCGACGTTGTTGTGGGGGCGATTCCTGTGGCTGACGCGGGTCACGACCGTTCGCGTTGGCATATAGACTGGCCAACTCCCTCCCCCTTGCGGGGAGGGCGACGCGGGGCCCGACGCGAGGGGGGGGGGGTCACCGAGTTCGTTGCGTCTTTCGCCCCCACCCGCTCCCGCACCCGCCCGAGTGGCCCTG
>JBBQKM010000317.1:0-3519 GCA_038326915.1 Sphingomonadales bacterium | reverse complement strand
ACAACCGCTTCGCGCCCGGCGCGTTCCAGCGCCAGCGCAAATCGCGCACACAGGTCGGCGCTGCCGATCAGCGGCACGACATCGGCGCGGGCGCGGCCGAGTCCGATGCGGATGTCACTGCCGATCAACAGCCCCGAAATCCGGCTGGCAGCATCGGCGGCCGACATCTGCCCGGTGACGACACGGGCGCGCGCACCGAACAGCTCTGCGGTCAGGTCGCCGGCATCGAGTGCATGGTCGACACCATCGAGAAAGGCGGCATCGGCGGCCGGCGCGTGCGCCAGCAGGTCCGACAGGATCGATTTCGTGGCCAGCGCCGCCATCAGGTCGCCGGTCATCACGCTGCGAAAGCGCATGATACAGCCGTTTTCGACCTCGATCCATTTGGTGTGGGTGCCGGGGTGGCAAACGAGCCCGTCGCCGATCAGCCCCAGCGCCAGCGCGCCGAGCACCTGCACTTCCTCGCCGCGCATGATGTCGGGGCGGACGGGATCGCGCTGGACGACACCGGGAACGATCGCGACGCCGGGCAGCGGCCGTATGACCCCTTTGGCAATCGCCGCGAGATCGGCCGGTGCCTCGACATAGGGCACATCGATCCAGCCGCGGTTCGATCCGACCATGCCGGCGAGCAGCAGCGGCGCATCACCCGCGGCGGTGCGCAGCGCGGCGACCTCGGCGGCGAAATCGCTGACGGCCAGCACGCCGCGATCATCGCTGTGGCGGTCGATCACGCGGCCATCGGCGGCGACGTGAAAGATGCGGCGGTTGCTGGTGCCCCAGTCGACAGCCACAAACGCGGGGTTCATCGGTATTCCTTCCGGCAACGCCCCCGCGCCGTCATTCTAGACATTGTGGGGCGGGGGCGCAAAACCCCCGCCGCGCGGTCAGCCGAGCTGGCCGTAGAAGGTCACCATGCAATACAGCATCGGAAAGCTCAGCACGAAATTGGTGCGGCTGAACAGCATCGCCTTTTTGGCGGCAGCGGCCTTCTCATCAGCGGTCGCTTCGACCATGCCGAGCGCGATCTTCTGCGCCGGCCAGATGAACATCCAGACGTTGGCCGCCATGATGATGCCGAGCCACATGCCGAGGCCGATCAGCGTGTAGGGCGGCTGGAAGGTCAGCGCCTGGACGATATACAGCTGCGGCGGCGCGCCGGTGATGGCGAGGCCGAGAACGAGGGTAGCAATCGCGGCCCAGCGGAACCAGAACAGCGCTTCGGGGGCGATATACTTCGACACGGCGGGCTTCAGCTCGGCGGGCACCTTGGGCATCGTCGGGATCTGCACGAAGTTGAAATAGTAAAGCAGCCCGATCCACAGCACGCCGGCGACGACATGGGCAAAGCGCAGGAACCAGCTGAACCAGTTGCCGCCGCTGGTGGCGATGGCGCCGTGGTGGAAAACGACGACGACGAGGATAAGCAGGGTCAGCCCCAGCATCAGCGCGCGGTTGAGATTGCCCAATATGTTCGCCATGTCGTCACAGACCCCTGATTGTGTTGCGCTCGCTATAGGCGACTCAAACACTCCTGTTAAGCGTGTTCGTCAGCCCCTGCCGATCAGCCCCAGCCCGTCAACCCTTGCCCATCAGCGACAGCACTTCCTTGCGGCTGCGGTCGTCGTCGCGGAACACGCCCATCATGCGGCTGGTGGTCATCGTCACCCCGGCGGTCATCACGCCGCGCGCCGACATGCAGGCGTGGGTCGCCTCGATGACAACGGCGACGCCGACCGGATCGAGGTGCTTCTGGATGCAGTCGGCGACTTCGGCGGTCAGCCGTTCCTGGACCTGCAGGCGCTTGGCATAGCCCTGCAGCACCCGCGCCAGCTTCGAGATGCCGACGACGCGCTTCTTCGGCAGATAGGCGATGTGCGCCTTGCCGATGATCGGCGCCATGTGATGCTCGCAATGCGACTGGAACGGGATGTCGCGCAGGATGACGATCTCGTCATAGCCGCCGACTTCGCCGAATGTTTTCGACAGGTGCAGCCCGGGGTCTTCCTGATAGCCACGGAAATATTCGCGATAGGCGCGCGTCACGCGGCCCGGCGTTTCGAGCAGCCCCTCGCGGTCGGGGTCGTCACCGGCCCAGCGGATCAGCGTGCGGACAGCGTCCTCGGCGTCGGATTGCGGAACCGGCTCGATGTGCGGCGCGGGGGTTCCGCTGCCATAATCGTCATCGTCCATTTTGCTTACTCCCCGGAAATTCGGTGCGGCGGCCGTTGCCGTCCAAGACAGGAAGATGGGCCATCGGCGCAATCGTGCAAGTGTCGCAGGTGCGGTGGGCAATCCGTCGAACCTGTCACCACTCACCTGTCATCCCGGCGAGCCGAAGGCGACCGAAGGTCAACGCCGGGACCCATACACCACGATTTTCGCCACGGGCGGACCGCGTGCGGGATCGTTTGTGGTGTATGGGTCCCGGCCTGCGCCGGGATGACAGACCGAAAGATCAGCCGGCGTTCTTCGCCCGCGACGCCTTCTTGCGCTCGTTCGGGTCGAGGTGGATCTTGCGCAGCCGGATGAAATTCGGCGTCACTTCAACGAGCTCGTCCTCGTCGATATAGGCGATGGCCTGTTCCAGCGTCAGCCGCTTGGGCGGGCTCAGCTGGATGGCGTCGTCCTTGCCGCTGGCGCGGAAGTTGGTCAGCGCCTTGGATTTCAGCGGGTTGACCTCCAGGTCCTCGTCTCTCGCATTCTCACCAATCACCATGCCCTGGTAAACCGCTTCGCCCGGCTCGATCATCAGCGTGCCGCGCGGCTGCAGGTAGCCGAGCGCATAGCCGACCGCTTCGCCGGTTTCGGTGGAGATCAGCACGCCGTTGCCGCGGCCCGAAACGCTGCCCTTGTAGGGGCCGTATTTTTCGAACAGCCGGTTCATGATGCCGGTGCCGCGCGTGTCCGACAGGAACTCGCCGTGATAGCCGATGAGGCCGCGGGCGGGTGCCGAAAAGGTCAACCGGGTCTTGCCGCCGCCGCTGGGGCGCATGTCTGTCATCTCGGCCTTGCGGCCGGCCATCTTCTCGACGACCGTGCCCGAATATTGCTCGTCGACGTCGATGACGACGGTCTCGTAAGGCTCGGTGCGCTTGCCGTGATCGTCGGTGCCATAGATGACGCGCGGGCGCGAAATCGACAGCTCGAAACCTTCGCGGCGCATCGTTTCAATGAGCACGCCAAGCTGCAACTCGCCGCGCCCGGCGACTTCAAAGGCGTCCTTCGACGCGCTTTCGGTGACCTTGACCGCGACATTGCCCTCGGCTTCGCGCTGCAGGCGATCCGAAATCATGCGGCTGGTGACCTTGGAGCCATCGCGGCCCGCATAGGGCGAATCATTGACGGCAAAGGTCATGCTCAGAGTCGGCGGATCGATCGGCTGGGCGTGCAGCGGCTCGGTGACGGTGATGTCGGCGATGGTGTCGGCAACGGTCGCCTTGGAGAACCCGGCCAGCGCGATGATGTCACCGGCCTTGGCTTCGTCGACCGGCACGCGCTCGAGCCCGCGGAACGCGA
>JBBQKM010000316.1:0-3567 GCA_038326915.1 Sphingomonadales bacterium | reverse complement strand
GCTGACCGCACCCATTGGGCCGGGGCCGGCCAGCAGCCGCGCCAGTTCATCGGGGCACAGGTTGAGGCTGGCGACCCGCCGCGGCCGCGCCGGCGCCGGTGCGGCGTCAAACGCCATCGGCACGGCGGGCGGTGGCTTGGGCGCCAGGTTCGGCAGGCTGGCGACCGCGGTCACGGCGGCCAGCAGCGCCGCCAGCCCCAATCCCGCCATCGCCGCCAGTTTCATCGTGTCACCCTCACAGCCGGAACCGCACGCCGCCATGGACCGTCAGCCCTGGCGTGCGATAGGCGAACACGTCCTGGTAGTTGCTGTCGAGGGCGTTTTCGATCCGCCCGGTCAGGTCGATGCGCGGCGTGACATGGATCGAGCCCGACACGGTGAGCAGTGTGTAGGGCGCCAGCCGCACCGGCACGAAGCGCGCGAAATCAGTGTCGTCGCGGGCGCCGGTGAAGGCAGCACTGGCGGCGAGATCGAAGGCGCTGCCAGTGTAGCTGGCGGTCAGGCTGCCCGAATGGCGCGGCCGCCGCACTTCGCGCAACTGCAGCCCGGCGGCGACGGTCTGCTGGGTCGCATCGAGATAGGCATAGCTCGCAGCGAGGGTCAGGCCCTGCACCGGGCGCGCGCTGGCCGTGACCTCCAGCCCCTCGCGGCGGCTGCGGCCGCTGGCGTTGGCGATTCCGGACAGGAAGGTCGTCGAATCGAACGTCGAGACGATCTCGTTGTCGAGCGTCGCGTGATACCAAGTGATATCAAGCCCATAGGCGGTATTGTTCCAGCCGGCGCCGACGTCCCAGCTGCGGCTGCGCTCGGGTTTCAGATTGGCGTTGCCGACGAAAAAGCCGGGAAAGAAGCCGTAGAGATCGAAGAAGGTCGGGTCGGCGATGCCGGTGCCATAGCTGCCATGGAGGGCAAATCCGCCGCCGGGCCGGATTGCAGCGGTGGCGCGCACGGTTGTCGTATCCGCAAAGCGGTTGTTCCAGTCGCGCCGCACCGCGACGCCGCCGCCGAGCCAATCGCCGACATCGAGGCGATATTCGCCGACGGCGCTGGTCTGCAACCGGCTCCGCGACTGGTTCGAAAGCGCGGTGGGGTCGGCGTCGGTGCTGGTGAAACGTTCGCGATCATGCTCGAGCGCCGCGGTGAAGCGGTGTTTGGCAGCGCCGGTTTCGGCGGTCAGGCTGGTCTGGTAACGCAGCGTCAGCCGGCCGCCGTCGGAACGGTTCTGGAACACATCGGCGTTGCGATTGATGTTGGCGGTATCGGTGAACAGCACCGAAACATCGTTGTGCCAGCGATCGTCGAGCAGCGCGATGCCGCCCTGCGCCTTCAGCGCCAGTTGGCGGGTGCGGGTCGCGAGTGGCGCATCGAGCGGCACGCCGGCGCCATAGTCGAAATCGTCGAACTTGCTGTTCGAGGTGACATAGCGGCCGACCAGCGACAGGTCCGTGTTTGCAGTGGGTTTGGTCAGCGCCTTCGCGTGGATCGTGAAGTTCTGATAGCCGTCCTTGTCGCCGCCACTGTTCGCCAGGTCATAGCCCTTTGATGTCAGATAGCTGGTCTGGCCGCTGATGCTGGTGTCGCCGGCGCGATAGCCACCGCCGGCGCCGAAGCGGAAGGTGCCGAGCGAACCGCCTTCGGCCTCGCCGTACAGGCCTTTATCGCTGCGCGTCAGGATATTGATGACGCCGCCGACGGCCTGGCTGCCCCATAGCGCCGATTGCGGCCCGCGCAGCACCTCGATGCGCTCGACGCCGCCGGCGAGCAGCGTTTCATAGCGGAATTCGCCCGACGATGCCGGATCGGTGACATCGATGCCATCGATGAAGGTGATGGTGTGGTTGGCCTCGGCGCCGCGGATGCGCACCTGCGTCTGGGCGCCGAGCGCCCCTGACTGGCTGACGGCGACGCCAGGCACGAGGGTGAGATAGTCCTTGACCAGCGGCAGGGCGAGCGCCGCGATGGTGTCGCGATCAATGATGGTCAGTGCCGTGCCGGACAGGGCGACGGGCACCGGCTCGCGCGACGCGGTGACGGTGACCGGTTCACGGGATTCGGCAACCGCCGGGTCATCGGTGGTGGAAAGCGGCGCGGCAGCGGCCAGAAGCAGCGATATCAACATGTTGCGTCCCTTCGTTCACGCGCAAAGGCGTGGCGACAGCATGAAGCCGCCGCAAACGAAGGACGCGGAAATGCGCCAGCGTTTCATGCACCGCTGGACCCGGCAGGCATGGGACGACCGGGGACGGCAGGTTTCCTGGCTTGCGGCTCGAACGCCCTTGCTCCGCCTTCCCGGTTTCCCAGTGGCAATTGGAGCAGGGGCTCGCCGCTTACAGTTGCGGGCACAGCGCCGGGCTTTCACCGGCTTCCCTTTTCACCACGCTCGCGCGCAGCACCGTCCGACGACAGGGATATGCCACGGCATTTCGCAGCGCAAGCGTTGCATTTTGCCGGGCGAGCGGTTATGCGCGCCGCTCTTCCTGGCTGGTCGGAACCAGCCGCACCCGAGAAAGACCCTTGCCATGAAGCCCGGTATCCACCCCGACTATCACGCCATCACCGTCAAGATGACCGATGGCAGCGAGTACAAGACGCGCTCGACCTATGGCAAGGAAGGCGACACGCTGGCGCTCGACATCGATCCGACCTCGCACCCGGCCTGGGTTGGCGGCGCTGGCAAGATGCTCGATGCCGGTGGCCAGGTGGCGCGCTTCAACAAGCGTTTCTCGGGCTTCGGTCTCAACAAGAAGGCGTAAGGTGCAGCGCCGAGGGCGCGCGTGCCGCGCGCCGACAGGCGCAAGCCCGGCCAGCGAGGCGGCCAGTGCGAGGCTGGCCGATCTCGTCTGACGTCACGCCGCGGCTTTGCCGCGGCGGTTCGCGCTTGCTACGACGCCATCGCCCTTGCCGCGGCATAATCCGCCTTGCCGTTCGGCGCGCGCGGCACTTTCGCCACGATGATAACCCGCTTCGGCGTCTTGTAGCCCGCAAGATGTCCGCGAACGTGGGCGCGCAGCGCCTCCGGGTCGGCGTCGGCGGGCGCTTCGACCACGGCGGTGACCGCCTGGCCCCATTTGTCGTCGGGCACGCCGAAAACCAGCGCGTCATCGACCGCAGGGTGGGTTTTCAGCATTTCCTCGACTTCTTCGGGAAACACCTTTTCACCCGCCGTGTTGATGCACTGGCTGCCGCGGCCGAGCAGGGTGAAGCTGCCATCGGCCTCGATGATCGCCCAGTCGCCGGCCATCGCGTAGCGCGTGCCATCAATGGTAACAAAGGTCTCGGCGGATTTCTTCGCATCGCGCCAATAGCCGCGCGGGATCAGGCCGCCGCGCGCGATACGGCCACGCGTGCCCGGCGGCACCGGGCGCAGATCATCGTCGACGATCAGCGTCTGGCCATCGGCGCTGAATTTCGTCGCCGCCCCGGCATTGGCGCTGGTCTGCACCGAATTGCCCAGCCCCAGGCTTTCCGATGACCCGAGCGAATCGACGATCATCAGTTTGGGGGCGTGGCGCAGCAGACCGGCCTTGACCTCGGGCGACCACATGGTCCCGCTGGAGATCATCACCG
>JBBQKM010000315.1:0-3595 GCA_038326915.1 Sphingomonadales bacterium | reverse complement strand
TGTCGATCGGCACCTCGGGCGCCGTCTATCCGGCGGCGGGCTTTGTCTCCTGGGCGCGGACGGCGGGCGCACAGACGCTGGAAATCAACCTCGATCCATCGGCGGGAACGCCGCTGTTCGACCGTGCGCGGCATGGCCCCGCCGGGTCGCTGGTGCCGGCCTGGGTGGACGAGATGCTCGGTTAAAGCGCCCTAAGCGTGCGCCGGCCGGATCACCGGCAGGATCAACTGGACATAGGCCGTTGCCGCCAGATACGCCCCCGCCGCAATGGCGAACATCGGCCAATAACCAACGCCGTTGTCGAGCGTCCAGCCGGTCAGCTCGTTCATCGCCAGACCCGTCAGATTGCCCGCGACGGCCCCCGCCGCCATGACGCTGGCGACACGGCCTGATGGCACGATATCGGCTGCCATGCCGAAGATATTGGTCGAAAATCCCTGGTGGGCGAACAGCGCCAACCCGATCAGCAGCGCCGCTACCAGCGGCGTCTGCGCCTGCAATGCCAGCGGGATCGGGACGATCATCAGCGCATAAAACAGCATCGAGGCCTTGCGCGCGCTGTTCACCGTCATGCCGCGATCGAGCAGCCGCGGGAACAGCGCGCCCGATGTGAGCGCCCCGGCCGCGGCCATGGTAAAGATGATCGCGATCGGCCAGCCGATCTGGGCCTGGTTCATCCTGAAGACGCGGGCGAACAGATCGGGAGTCCAGAACAGCAGGAACCACCAGACGCAATCGGTCAGCGCCTTGGCGCCGATGACCGCCCAGCTGCGGCGGTCGGCGAGCAACGCGGCCCAATTGGCATCCTGCCGCGACGGCGGCGCCGTATCGACGGGGTGGAGGTTGCGGGTGCCGGCGATCCAGAACGCCAGCCAGACAAAGCCGAGCGCCCCGGTCAGGATGAACGCTGCCTTCCAGCCAAAGGCCAGCGCCAGCGGCGGAATCAGCAGCGGCGTCAGGATCGCGCCGATATTGGGCGCGGTATTGACCAAGCCGAGGCCGAACGAGCGTTCCTTGAGCGGCAAATAGGTTGCCGCAGCCTTCACCGCCGCCGGCGTATTCACCGATTCGGCAATGGCCAGGATGCTGCGCGCCGCGACGAACTGGCCGACGCTGGCGGCCGCGGCATGGCCCATGCCCGCGATGCTCCACACGGTGACGGCGATGCCATAGGCGATCCGCACGCCAAAACGATCAACGAACCAGCCGACAAACAGCAGCGCCGCGATGGTGGCGATGTTCACAGCAGACCCGAAGTGCGCGAATTCCTGGTTGGTCCAGCCGAATTCGGCCTCCAGCGTCGGCTTCAGTAGCGCCAGCACCTGGCGATCGACATAGTTGAGCGCGGTGCCGACGAACAGCAGCGCCACCAGCCATCGCCGCGATGCCGCCCCATTGTCACGATCGTCCACGCTACCCCCCAGGATTCTCCGCCAACCATGGCGGCGAGCCCGGAATTCCACAAACAAAATTGCCGTCGGGTGATCGGCGGCCCTTGGCAACAACCGCTGCTTAGGGGGTTCGAACAATCCTTTTATCTATATGTTTTTATAGACCTAAGTTCGGGTACCGAAAGGGCTGGCCGCCAACGAGGCCTGCCGAAGAATTTGTCCGAATGCAAGAGCACCTGTTTTACGCCGTAGCAGCGAAAACGGAGAGGCTATGCCGTACCGATAGGTTGTACCGCGTGGGCGCCAACGGACGGCAGCGCATCTCGACGACGCACGCTTGGTTGCTGACAACGATCCACGCGGACGCGCGATTGTTCGATCGCGTCGCCCGGCCGGCAATGCACAACCACAGGCTCGAGGTGCGCTATCAATCGGTGCGGACGCTAGCGCGGCCAGCGCACCCCGTTCGGCGCCGGCCACTGGTGCGGCGGCACCACGAACTGCAGCGCCTTGACCGGATATTTCGCCCAGACAAGGGCCGTGCTGGCGAACAGGCCGTGGCGTTTCAGCGTCGCCAGCGCCTCGCGCGCGATCGCCTTGCGGCTGGCCAGGCCCTGGTTCGACAGGCCGCCTTCGCGCAGCGTCACCAGCGTTTCGGGAATCGGCCGGGCGCGCAGGCGCTGCACGGCGAAAAACCGCACCATCCAGTCGAAATCGGCGCCGATGCGAATCGTCGGATCGAATGCGCCGACCGCCGCCATCGCGGCGCGGCACACGTAGAACCCCGGGTGCGGCGGCATATGCGCCAGCCGCAACATCCACGGCGCAAAGGGGGTCGACGGATAGGCGCGGCTGAGCCTGGTTACGTCGTCGACCGCGACAATGGCGACCGCGCCCGACACGGCGGCCGCGTCGGGATCGGCGCGTGCTGCCTCTGCCACCAGGCGCACGGCATCGGTGCGGCAATAGAAATCATCGGCGTTGAGAAAGCCGATGATGTCGCCGCTCGCCCGCGCCACCGCCTTGTTCATCGCGTCATACAGGCCCTTGTCGGGTTCGGAGACAAAGACATGGCCGGGCCGGGCATGGGCGGCGACTATCGCGGCGGTATCGTCCTTCGACGCGCCATCGATGATGATATGTTCGATATCCGGCCAGTCCTGCGCCGCGACCGACCGGCAGGTGTCGGCGATCGTGGCGGCGGCATTCCACGCCACGGTGATGACGCTGACCTTCATGCCGACAGGCGTGTCGACGGATTTTCCCTGAAATCGCGCCAGGCATCGGCAAGGCCGGCGCGCAGGCCGATCTGCGGCGTCCAGCCCATCGCCAGCAACCGCGACGAATCCATCAGCTTGCGCGGCGTGCCATCGGGGCGGCTGCGATCGAACACCAGTTCGCCGGTGAAGCCGACCGTGTCGCAGATCGCCTGCGCCACCTCGGCGATGGTGACTTCCTGGCCGGTGCCGACATTGATGTGATCGGCCGCGGAATAATGCTGCAGCAGAAACACCAGCGCATCGGCGAGATCGTCGACATGCATGAACTCGCGCAGCGGCGTGCCGCTGCCCCACACGGTCATCGTCGCAGCGCCTGTATCGCGTGCTTCGATGGCCTTGCGCAGCAGCGCCGGGATGACATGGCTCGATTCAAGGTCGTAATTGTCGCCGGGGCCATAAAGATTGGTCGGCATGGCGCTGATGAAATCAAGACCGTGCTGCTGGCGATAGGCCTGCGCCAGCCGGATGCCGGCGATCTTGGCGATCGCATACCATTGGTTGGTGGCCTCCAGCGGCCCGGTCAGCAGCGCATCCTCGGCCATCGGCTGGGCGGCATCGCGCGGATAGATGCACGACGAGCCGAGAAACATCAGCTTGGCGACCCGCGCATCGGCAGCGGCGCGCATGATATTGGCCTCGATGAGCAGGTTGTCGTGGAGGAAATCCACCGGCCGCGCGGCATTGGCGGCAATCCCGCCCACCCGCGCGGCGGCGACGATCACGACATCGGGCTTTTCGGCGGCGACAAAGGCCTCGACCTCGGCCTGTCGGACAAGGTCAACACGGTCGCGCCCGGCGGTCAGCACGCGATGGCCGTCACGCTGCAGGCGGCGGACCAGCGCGCCGCCGACCATGCCGCGGTGCCCGGCAACCCAGATCGTCTTGCCCGCCAGGTCGAACATCAGCGCGCCCGTTTCGCCTCGG
>JBBQKM010000314.1:0-3609 GCA_038326915.1 Sphingomonadales bacterium | reverse complement strand
GATTGCAGTCGAGATAATCGCAACCCGGACGAGCGGGCCGGTAAGCTGGCGCTACACGGCAGCGATGCCGGTGACGCCGTGGCTTCACGTCGGGATCGCGCCACTGCTGATGTGGGTGATCGTCCCGCTTCTCGTCCTCTGGTTCGTCAGGCGTCAGATCGGGCATTTGGCGTCGCCAACATGAGCGGTCCCCTTGCGTACAGCTCAGGCACGGCCGCTGTCGACTCGACTCCGGCCGACACCGAGGCGATTACCGAACAATAGGTTTTACCAAAAGCGGCCGTTTGCTTCCCGCCAAGTCGCAAGTCTGTCGGGCGCCCTCATCACAGACGCATAGGCGCTTGTTTTCCCGTTTCGAAGCCGGCCGCGAGTCTAAGTCGCTAACGATTAGCGCGGTAGCAGCACATGATTTCTCGCCTGTCGTGTGTGCGTCGATGACCAATGGCATCGAAAGCAGAAGGGCGGCGCGCAACAGCACCGCCCTTCATTCGCGCCGATTGAGGGACCCTGCGCGAAGCGCGCATCGCGCTGGTCAGGCAGCGACGACCTGTATCCGGCGACGACGCATGGCAGCGCCGGTCAGGCCGAAGCCGGCGATCAGCATCGCCCAGCTCGCCGGTTCGGGAACGCCGCCGATGCCGGCGCCGTCGAACTGGGCGAGAAAGGCCGTACGACCGGCCAACGGGCTGCGGACCACATAGATGTCGCTGCGGGAATAGCCGAGAATGCCCTTGTAGACGTTCGCCAAGCCGGTTTGCGGGATCAAACTGCTTAGAACCAGTTGGCAGACCGTGAAGCCAGTGCCGAAGCCGCCGCCGCCCTCGATCAGGCAGCTGTCCATGCCCAGAAAATTGCCCTTGTAAAACATCAGTGTCGGGCCGGCAGGGAAGTCCATGTTGCGAGCTATCATGCACGCCGTATCCTGAAAGCAACCTTGGTCGGCGAGGCCGAAGCTGTGGCTGCCCACCGTCAAGCTCATCGCATTGGTCGGGTTGCCGTTGCCCAGCCCGACAGTCGAGATGTACGCGTTGCTCAGCTTCTGGCCGTTCTTACGGGTGATGGTGCCCGGGAACTGCACATCGGCATCGTCATAGCTGGCGCTGAAGTTGAGAGTCTGTCCGATGGCAAAATCACCAAGGCCGACCTGACCCTTCGGGTTCAGCGGATTGCCCGGCGGCACGGCGGCGATGATCTTGCCGGTGCGGGTTACAGTCTGGGTGGCCGCGGTTGCCGCAGTCGTTGTCGTCAACGCCATGATGGCGCCAAAAATGATGTGCTTGTTCATGATGTCTTCTCCCTGTTGCCACCCGCGGATCGCCCTGATCAGCAGTGGTGCGCCAGATGGCACAGCGACAAGATGCGGCCTGCGGACCCAGCTAGACATGGGTTGCAGCTGATATCTTGCCGATGTTTGGCTGATGACGCCGGGATTTTGGCGATTGTGCCGGGTGGCGACATGCCCGACAGTGAACCGGGCGAATTGAACAGGGCGGTTTTGAAAGCGTGGCTTCCAGCGACCAGATCGACCTTGCCGCGTCGCCGCCGTTCCGCATCGGGCCGCTGACGGTCGAGCCGGCGCTGCGCCTGGTCACGGCGGCAGCGTCCCAAACGCTTGAGCCGCGCGTGATGCAGGTGCTGGTGCAGCTGGCGATGGCCAATGGCGCAATCGTCAGCCGCGATGATTTGGTACGCCGCTGCTGGGAAGGCCGGATTGTTGGCGACGATGTCATCAACCGCGTCATCGCCCGGTTGCGACGCCTGCTTGACGAGCATGGCGATGCCGCCGTCCGCATCGAAACCATCACCAAGGTCGGCTATCGGTTGATCGGCCCGGTGGTGTTGACCGCTCCAAGCGTGCGGGCACCGCTGGCAACCGACATCATCGAAACGGCTTTTCCGGCAACGGCAGAGTCAGCAGCTACGCCGCCAATCGCCAACCTGCGCCAGTGGTGGGTGTTCGCCATTGCCGCCGTCGCGTTCGTCGCGCTTGCCGCCACGGCCTGGCGCGCTGCCAACCTGCCGCCCAAGCCCTTGCAGGCGACGTTGCGTCTTGGCGAGTTCAAGCCGATCGGCGCCGGTGTCACCGCCCATCTGCCGGCAAGTATCGAGAGCGAATTGCGGTCGGCGTTCGGTGTAAACAGCGCCGTACAGGTAACGACCCGCGAGGCCGATTATCTGCTTCAGGGCGATGTCCGGCGCGTCGGCGACAAGCTGCGCTACGCGGTCCACCTCGACGAGATCGACGACGGAGCCGTGTTGTGGACCGCGTCAACCGATTATCCAGCGAACAGCGAGCTTGCGCCGCGCCAGTTTGCAATAAACGCGAGCGGTGTTCTCCGCTGTGCGCTGTCGAACGCCGCGACGTACCCCAGACGTCTGCCCATTAGGGCACTGTCGCTCTACCTGCAATTCTGCTGGGAGAAGTCGCAGCCTCGCGGGTCAGCGGAGAGAAGCCTCGATCTTGCTCGCCAGCTGACCAAATCGGTTCCCGATTTCTCTTATGGCTGGTCTGCATTGGCGGCTATGGGGAGTGCACCACCCGGTGAGAATGCCGCCGTTGACGCTCTGCGCACCGAAGCGATGGCCGCGGCGCGCCGCGCGCTTGAGCTCGATCCGGACAATGCCGAAGCGTACGCCTCGCAAGCGATCAATTTTCCGCGAAGCGATATCGTCGGGCGCGAAAAAGTTCTCAAGCACGCGCTCACGCTGCGGCCAAGCGATAGCGGAAGCGAATACGGGGCTTATTCGGCGCTTTTAATGGGCGTCGGGCGGTTCAAGGATGGAGTGCAGAACGCAAAACGCATGGTCGATCAGGTGCCGAACGAGCTCGTCCCACTTCGCCGGGTCGCCAATGCATATTATATTGCTGGCGACATTGCGTCGGGTGATGATGCGATGGCAACGATCGATGAAATCTACGGTGATCGTCCGGAGCTTGGATTTATCAGGCTTCAGGCCGCGGTACTTGCGCGTCGCTGGAGCGAAGCCGACCAACGGCTCGCTAGTTCCGTCAAGGACGATCGCGCGCGCACAGCCTACGCCTTGGCATTCAATGCGCTACGTTCGGGCAATCCGGTGTCACGGTCGACCGCGATCGCATCGTTGAAGGAAATGATGCCGACAGCACGCGGCCCTTGGATCGCATTGCTGTTGGCACAACTTGGCGAGCCTGATGCCGCATTGGTCAGCGCCGCCCGTTACGCCGACACAGGTAGTGGTACGGCGACAAATGCAGCGATCCTTCTTGATCCGATGCTCGCATCCGTTCGCGGCCTGCCGGGTTATGTGGAGCTTCTCGAGAAAAACGGCCTGATGACTTATTGGAAGACCACGCGGACCCGGCCCGATTTCTGCACAGAACCGGCAGCACCCGCCTTTTGCCGCTCACTTGCCTAACGCGCCGCCTTCACGCCGCTCAGGGCGACGGCAGGCGGGGTAGGGGACTGCAGGTGGCGACGATTCAAAAAGGGTCCCCTTGCGGACAGCGGAGCGCGCCCTTCTGCCAAGGATCACATTATGCCCGAAAGGGCAGATCGCGTCAGATCGAGATAGCTTCGACCGATCCGAGCCGGGGCGCCGCTTGCCATAACGGCGCTCCACACGCCGCTG
>JBBQKM010000313.1:0-3655 GCA_038326915.1 Sphingomonadales bacterium | reverse complement strand
GTCGGCAACTGTCTGCCCGTTGAGTTCAAGCAGCGGCCGCCCGAGCAGTTGCGCGGCATGGCCGTTGGCCATTTCGATGCGGCCGGTGAGATCGGTCTGGACGATGCCGATCGGCAGTTGCTGCAAGACGGCGTCGAGCCGCGCCGCGCTGCGCCGGGCCTCGGCCGCGGCTGCATCATTGGCCGTCGCCAGCACCAGATTGCGATCGCGCTCGGCCGCCAGCCCCGTCGACAGCATGTCGAGCCAATGGACGACCCAGATGCCGATGCCACAGGTCAGGATGAACACCAGCACCGGCGTGCCGGCCGTCGAATCGAGGCCAAAGCCGTAGCGCGGTTCCAGAAACAGGAACCAGGAGACCATCAGACTGCCCAACGCCCCCGCCACGGCCGGCCACAGGCCCGACACCATGCCGACCACCATCACCAGCGGAAAATAGGTGATGAAGGGAAAGCCGCTGGGCAGAGCGATATCGAGCAGATAGCGCAGCCCGGTCCCCGCCACGACAGCCGCCGCCGCAACCAGCCATTTCCGCGGCGTGTCACGATAGCGCGATGAGCCAAATGTAAACAAAGTCATAACAATGCGTCGCACATCGCCGACGGTAACGGAAGTGACGAATGGTTTCTTTCCTGCCGATTTGCGTCAGGCCGACAATTCAGGGCTGTCGCAGGCGTTGCAGCAGCCTGCTGGCGTGGGGCGCCGTCGCCTCGGCAGCAGCGCCCACCATCGCGCGATAGGCTGCCAGCACCGCCAGCCCCTCGTCCGACAGCCGGGCGCCGCCGCCGCTGCTGCCGCCCTTGCTGGCCTTTACCAGGGGCGTTGCAAACGCGGTGTTCATCGCCTCGACCATCAACCAGGCGCGGCGATAGGAAAGTCCCATCGATCGTGCCGCGGCCGAAATCGATCCCTTGCCGGCTATGGCGCCGAGCAGATCGGCCTTGCCCGGGCCGATCGCGATCGCGTCGCCAACGTGCAGGCGCAGGGTGATGCCAAGGCGCGGGTCGTCCATGCCGCTGGTGTAACGCCGGTTCCGGCGTTGCCAAGCCCCAGCATTGCCAAGCTTTGGCATTTCGCCATGATGACCGAAAGGCGCGGGAAACGCGCCGATTCGAACACCTTGGGAGGGCCGTATCGAACCCGCAGTCGCGCTCGACGCCGAAGGCCATGCGCTGTTGCTGGCGGCAACCCCCGCGGCGGCACCGCCATCGCCCCGCGCCGCCCGGGCCTGGGCGCTGGCCCAGGCGACGCGCGATCCCTATGTCATCCTGATCGCCATCTATATCTTCGCACCCTATTTCGTCACCCGCGTCGTCGGCGATCCGGTCGCCGGGCAGACGCTGGTCGCCGCGGCCAACAAATGGGGCGGCTGGCTGGTGGTGCTGACCGCACCGCTGCTGGGGGCGGCGGTCGACCGGCTGGGGCCGCGCAAGCCGTGGCTGGCGGCGGTCGTCGTGCTGATGGCGCTGTGCAATGCGCTGCTGTGGTTCGTCGAACCCGGCGGCACCGGCCTGCCGTTGACGGCGGTGGTCGTCATCTTCGGCGCGCTTACCGCGCTGATCGCCTATCACGAGATGCTGCACAATGCGCTGCTGCTGCCTGCGGCGGGGGTTGCCGGGGCGGCGCGCGCCTCTGGCCTCGCGCTGGCGGGCGGCAATGCATTCTCGGTGCTGATGCTCGTCGGCGTGCTGTTCGCCTTTGCCTTGCCGGGCAAGGTCGGCTGGCCATGGCTGCCATCGGCCCCGCTGTTCGGTCTCGATCCCGCGATGGGTGAGCCCGATCGCATCACCGGGCTGATCGTCGCCGCTGTCATGTTGGTCGGCATCATCCCGCTGCTCCGCCTCGTGCCCGACATGGCGCGGTCGCGCGCCACGGTGGTCGAGGCTTTTCGCGGCGGCGCCGGCGACCTGGCGCAGTTGTTCCGCGAAGCGCGAGGCCATCGCGACGCGCTGACCTTCCTGTGCGCCCGCATGATATATACCGATGGCCTGACGGCGATCCTGGTGTTCGGCGGGCTTTATGCCGCCGGCGTGATGCGCTGGGCGACGCTGGAAATGCTCGGCTATGGCATCACCTTGTCGATTGCGGCGGTGGCGGGTGGCTTGCTCGCCGGCCGGCTCGACCATGTTCTTGGCCCCAAGCTGGCGGTCAAGCTGGAGATCGGTGGGCTGATCGTGTTCCAGTCGCTGGTGCTCGGCATGGGCCGCGAAAAAATCCTGTGGCAGCCCTGGTCGGGGCAGCCGTTCTGGTCAGGCCCGATGTTCACCACCCTGCCCGAAATCGTCTTCCTCGCGCTCGGTTGCGGCGTCGCGGTGACGGTGACATCGGCCTATGCCTCGTCACGCACGCTGCTGACGCGGGTGGCACCGCCCGACAAGCTCGGCGTGTTCTTCGGCCTTTATGCGCTGTCGGGCAGCGCGACCATGTGGCTGGGGCCGACGCTGGTCGAATTCGCCACCCGGCGCGGCGGCACCCAGGCCTGGGGCATGGCGCCGGTCATCGGTATGTTGCTCGTCGGGCTGATCATCCTGTTCTTCGTGCGCGGCGGCGGCCGCCATCACGCCGGATAGGCACGCACCGCCGTCGGCACCAATACCAGCGCCGCACCGGGGGCAAGGCCGTCGGGCGGTTCCGACAGCGTCACTTCGATGATGCTGCCATCGGCGGCGGCGGTCTCCAGCGCCGCTTGCGCGCCGGTGCGCAGGCAGCGGCGCAGCGTCACCGGAATGCCGGCGGCGCCCGGCGCGGCCAGGGTGAATTCATGCGGGCGGATGAAGCCGGTGGCGGCGCCATCGGCCATCGCGGGGGCACGGTTGGGCAGGCGCACGCCGCCGATATCGATGGCGCCGCCGCCGGCATGCGCGGCGATGCGGTTTGCGCCGCCGAGGAAATCGCACACGAACGCCGTCGCCGGCCGGTCCCACAACCGTTCGGGCGTATCGACCTGTTCGATCTTGCCATGGTCCATGACGACGACTCGATCGGCCAGATCGAGCGCCTCGTCCTGGTCATGGGTGACGAAGATCGAGGTCAGCCCGGTGCGGTCATGGACTTCGCGCAGCCAGCGGCGCAGGTCCTTCCTGACCTTGGCATCGAGCGCGCCGAACGGTTCGTCGAGCAGCAGGATGCGCGGTTCGACCGCCAGCGCCCGCGCCAGCGCGACACGCTGGCGCTGGCCGCCCGACAATTGCGCCGGATAGCGATCGGCGATGCCCGGCAGCTGCACCAGCTCGAGCAGTTCGGCGACCCGGCGGGTAATCTCGCGCGCCGCCGGGCGGCTGGCGCGCGGCCGCACGGTCAGGCCGAAACCGATGTTGTCGGCGACCGTCATATGCCGGAACAGCGCATATTGCTGGAACACGAAACCGACGCGGCGATCGCGCGCCGGCCGGCCGGCCATGTCCTCGCCGCCGATGTGGATGCTGCCCGAATCGGGGAATTCCAGCCCGGCAAGGATGCGCAGCAATGTCGTCTTGCCCGATCCCGACGGGCCGAGCAGCGCCAGGAATTCCCCCTCGCGCGCCTCCAGGCTGACGCCGGTCAGGGCCGCATAGCTGCCAAAAGTCTTGACCACGCCGGTCGCTACAACGCTCAATGCCCTCTCCCCGCCAGCTGGCCGGCGAAACGCCATTCGAGCAACGATTTCAATACCAGG
>JBBQKM010000312.1:0-3655 GCA_038326915.1 Sphingomonadales bacterium | reverse complement strand
GTCGGGCTCCAGCTGGCCGAGCAGCAGGCGGATCATCGTCGATTTGCCGGCGCCATTGGGGCCGATGATGCCGATGCGATCGCCGCGCCGCACCCGCAGCGTCAGGTCGCTGAGGATCGGGCGGCCGCCAAAGGCGATGGCGGCGTGCTGCGCGTCGATCAGCACCTTCGTTTTGCCGTCATCGGCGGTCGTCGCGATCTTTGCCACCGCGTCACCCGTGGTCATCGCCTTGCGGGTGGCGCGCAGCTCGATCAGCTTGGCGAGGCGCCCCTCGTTGCGGCTGCGCCGGGCGGTGACGCCGCGCAGCAGCCAATGTTCCTCGGCGCGCAGTTTGGTATCGAGCTTCGAGGCGTTCTTGGCTTCCTCGGCGGCGACGCGGTCGGACCAGTCCTCGAAGCCGCCGAAGCCGACTTCGGCACGGCGCAGCGTGCCGCGGTCGAGCCACAGGCAGTTCTTGGTCAGCCGCGTCAGAAACGTGCGATCATGGCTGATCGACAGGAAGCCGCCATTGTAGCGATCGAGCCAGTTTTCCAGCCATTCGATCGCGGCGATGTCGAGATGGTTGGTCGGTTCGTCGAGCAGCAGCAGATCCGGCTGTTCGGCGAGCGCGCGCACCAGCGCGGCGCGGCGACGTTCGCCGCCCGAGGCGGTGGCGGCATCGCGATCGAGATCGGCGCCGAGCCGGCTCGCGACCGAATCGAGCAGATGGTCGGGCGGCGCATTGCTGCCGGCGCGGGCATAGTCGCCGAGGGTGGCAAAGCCGGTGAGATCGGGATCCTGTTCCAGCCGGACGATGCGCAGCGCCGGCGACACAGCGCGGCGGCCCTCGTCGAGTTCGATCTCGCCGGCGATCAGTTTCAGCAGCGTCGTCTTGCCAACGCCGTTGCGGCCGATCAGCGCCAGGCGGTCGCGCGCGTCGATGGTCAGGTCGAGCCCGCGGAACAGCCAGCTGCCGCCCTGGCGCAGGCCGGCGTTTTCGAGCGTGAGGATGGGTTCGGGCATGAATTTCGTTTGGCGGCAGGGGGAGGGGGCCAAGTGGCGCGGATCGCCGCGGCGTGCAACCGCTTTCGGTCCGGATGCGCGCGCTGCGTCATTCGGCGGATGTCAACAACAGCCGCTTCGTCCATGATATTCATCAGATATTCACGGCCTCTGGTGCAGGGGACTTCGGCTTAAGGGTAATTGTCGCAATCGATGTCCATCCGTTTCCCCATCCTGATCGCGCTGGCGCTGGCCGTTGCAGCGCCGGTTGCCGCCGGCATCGAGGACCAGGTGCGCGGGCTGGTGCAGGCAGGCGAAATCCTGCCGTTCGAGACAATTCACCGCCGGGTGGTATCGGAGGTCAAGGGCGACTATATCGGGGCGGAATTCGATGCTCCCACGCTCACCTACCGGTTCCGGTTTCTGGTCGATGGCAGCGTCATCAACGTGATCGTCGATGCGCGGACCGGCAAAAGGGCGCGCAAGGCCAACTACTGAAAAAAGGCTATTGAATGCGCGTGTTGGTGGTCGAGGATGAGCCGAACCTGTTGCGGCAGCTGAAGGCGGCGCTGGAAGGCGCCGGCTATGCCATCGATACCGCCAGCGATGGCGAGGATGCGCAGTATCTCGGCAGCACCGAAAATTACGACGCCGTCGTGCTCGATCTCGGCCTGCCCGAAGTCGATGGCCTGACCGTGCTCGACCGCTGGCGCAAGGAAGGCAAGACGATGCCGGTGCTGGTGCTGACGGCGCGCGACAGCTGGTCCGACAAGGTGGCGGGGCTCGATGCCGGCGCCGACGATTACCTCGCCAAGCCGTTCCAGACCGAGGAACTGATTGCCCGGCTGCGCGCGCTGATCCGCCGCGCCGCCGGCCAGGCGACATCGGAACTGATTGCCGGCGGCGTGCGGCTCGACAGCCGGTCGGGGCGGGTGACGCTCGATGGCGAGCCGGTCAAGCTGACCGCGCAGGAATTCAAGCTGCTGAGCTATCTGATGCACCACAAGGGCAAGGTGGTCAGCCGCACCGAATTGATCGAGCACATCTATGATCAGGATTTCGATCGCGATTCGAACACCATCGAGGTGTTCATCACGCGCATCCGCAAGAAACTCGGGCCCGATCTGATCAGCACGACGCGCGGCCTTGGCTACAGTCTCAACGACGCCGCCTGAGGCGGCACCCCTGACGCCGCCCGCGCCGGACAAGCCGCGCAGCCGCTGGTCGCCGCGCAAATCGCTGCGGCTGCGGATGATCGCGCTGGCGGCGGCGTGGATTATCCCTCTGCTCGGGCTCGGCGGCTTTGCGCTCGATGGTGCCATGGTTGGCACGATCACGCGCAATTTCGACGACCAGCTTGATTTCGCACTGACCGCGATGGTCAGCGCGGCGGATATCGACGAGGTCGGCGAGGTGCGCTTTCTGCGGCCGCTTGGCGACCAGCGGTTTTTCGAACCCTATTCGGGGCTGTACTGGCAGGTGTCGGCCGCCAAACAGGATCCGTTCCGGTCGCGATCGCTGTGGGATCGCATCCTCGGTGGCCCGCCGCAGCAGGATTGCCGCCAGCCGTGCCGCTATGCCAGCAACCTGTTCGCCGGCGAACCGCTGCGCATCGTCGGCCGCCAGATCAAGCTGCCGGGTTCGAATACGAGCTTTTACTTCCAGGTGGCGCAATCGACCCGTGACCTCGACGATCAGGTGCGGCTGCTGCGCACCATTTTGTTCTGGTCGCTGGGCGGGCTCGGCGTCTCGCTGCTGGCGCTGGCGGCGCTGCAATCGACTTACGGTTTGTCGCCGCTCGAAAAGGTCAGCCGCGCCATCGCCGCGATCCGGTCGGGCGAGGCCAAGCGTGTCGGCACCGATTTTCCCGACGAGATCGCACCGCTGATCAGCGAGATCAACGAATTGCTCGAACACAATGAACGCCAGGCCGAAGCGTCGCGGCGCCACGCCGGCAACCTCGCCCATGCGCTGAAGACGCCGATGAGCGTGCTGATCGGCGAAAGCCAGGGCCGCGACGACGCGCTGGCGCAAACGGTGGCGGCGCAGGTGCAGGTGATGCGGCGCCATGTCGATCACCAGCTGGCGCGGGCGCGTGCTGCCGGCCGGCGCGGTGCCTCGACCAGCCGCGCCGATGTCTGGCCGGCGCTGCAGGCGATCACCCGCACCGTCGCGCGCATCCATGGCGACCGCAACGTCACCATCGACATCGCCGGCGACAAGACCAAGGTGTTTCGCGGCGAGCGCCAGGATCTCGATGAAATGGTCGGCAACCTCGTCGACAACGCCGCGCTGCACGGCGGCGGCCGGGTGTTCGTCACTGTCGGCGGCGGGCCGGGCAGCGTCGAAATCCTGATCGAGGACGACGGCCATGGCATTCCCGAGGCGGCGCGCGCCCGGCTGTTTTCGCGCGGCGAGCGGCTCGATACCGACAAGCCGGGGACCGGGCTGGGCCTCGCCATCGTCCGCGACGTTGCCGAAATCTATGGCGGGTCGGTGGCGCTGGAGGAATCGGAAGACCTGGGCGGGCTGCTGGTGCGGCTGACGCTGCCGGGGGCTTAGCGCGGCGCGGTGGTAGCCTGACTGTCACCCCGGCGAAGGCCGGGGCCCATGAACCACCGGCTGTTGCAACTGATGATGCGCATCGTCCAGCCGTCAACTGGGTACGCGGAGC
>JBBQKM010000311.1:0-3692 GCA_038326915.1 Sphingomonadales bacterium | reverse complement strand
GCGGCAATTATACGACCCCGCCGGTGCAGGGCCTCCGCACCGCCGGTGTGCTCAGCGTCACCGCCGGCAGCGCGCCGGTGCGGATGCAGGCCGATTACCCGACACGCGCCGCGGCCGAGGCGGCGCTGCAGGGCCTTGTGGAAAAATCCATCGCCGAAGCCGATGCCAACGACACCCTTTATCGCCTCGATGCCTCGCGCAACTACAACCCGTCACCGTTGCTGGCGCGCATCACCGTGCCCGTCACCTGGATCAACAGCGCCGATGATTTCATCAACCCGCCCGGGCTCGGCCTGCCCGAACGCGAGGTGAAAAAAATGCCGAATGCGAAATTCGTGCTGATCCCCGAAAGCGCCGACACCCGCGGCCACAGCACCCATACATGGGCGAAATTCTGGAAGGCCGACCTGATCGCGCTGCTGCAGCGCACCGAATAGCCGGCGATGGCCGACGACCGTGATCCGCACATTGCGCTGCACCGCCGCAGCCGGCTGTCGACCACCGCCTCGCTGGCCTTGCGCGCGCTGCTCGTCGCCGGGCTGTTCGGCATTGCCGTCGCCGGCCACTGGTATGATCGCGACGGCCTGCGCGACAACACAGATGGCACCATCAGCTTTCTCGACGTCGTCTATTTCACCGCCGTCACCGTCACCACTGTCGGCTACGGCGATATCGTGCCGGTCACCCCTTCCGCGCGGATGTTCGATACCTTTGTCGTCACACCGATCCGGCTTTTCGTCTGGCTCATCTTCCTCGGCAGCGCCTATAGCTTTGTCATCAAGGACAGCTGGAGCCGGGTTCGCACGCGCATGATCGGCAAGTCGCTATCGGGGCATTTCATCGTCTGCGGCTATGGCGCCAGCGGCGCCGCGGCGGTGGAGGAACTCTGCCGCGAAGGCATATCCGCCGATGCCATCGTCGTCGTCGATTGCGATCCCGCGATGATCGCCGCCGCGGTCGAGATCGGCGTCACCGGCGTCACCGGCGATGCCAGCCACAATGCGACACTGCAGGCGGCGCATATTGCCCGCGCGTCGGGCGTGCTGATCGCCACCGGCCGCGACGACACCGCCGCGCTGGTGACGCTGACGGCGCGCCAGTTGAACCCGCAGGTGCCGATCAGCGTCAACGTCCGCGCCGAAGAAAATGAAGATCTGCTGCGCCAGGCCGGCGCCAACGCCATCATCAACCCGGTGCGGCTGGGCGGGCACCTCCTCGCCCGGTCATCGGCGCACCGCCACGCCGTCGACTATATCGCCGACCTCGCCGGCGCCCATGGCCGTGTGGCGCTGTGCGAACGCCCGGCGCTGCCGGCGGAGGTCGGCCAGCCGCTGCGATTGGTCAGCACCGGGCTGGCGGTGCGGATCATCCGCAAGGGCGCGGCGGTAGGGTTCTGGGAGGCCGGCGCCAACCGCATCGAGGCCGGCGATACGATCGTGGAGATCTTGCCGGTTTAGGGGTGGCGGGCTTGGTAGTGCGGCCGAAAACAGCCAAGCCAGAAGTGCGCAGCAAGGGTCTGCTATTGGTGGAGTCGTAACCGCGCCATATTGAGGCTCTCTGGGTTTGCGCCGCCTGCGTAATCTGGATCAGCTGCTTGGACGGGATCATCTTCCCAGCCGCAAGTGTCGCAGATTTCCAAGTTACCATACGCATCGATCCCGATCGAACCGCAGCACCTACAGCGAAGCTGTGGCGTTTGGGGTAGCATTTCACCTGACATCGAAGGAGTATCGATGGGGCAGGCCATGTCCGCAAGTGGGGCGAAAGCCGTCATCCCCTCCCTCTCCCGCAGGCGGGAGAGGGGCAGCTACCCCGCGCACTTCCCCGCCCCCGGTCCCTTGACGAACCGCCCCGCCGCCGCGCCGGTCGGCTCGCCGTCCTTGAGCACCTGGACGCCGTTGACGAACACTTGGCGCACCCCGGTCGCATACTGCGCCGGCTGCGCGAAGGTCGAATGGTCGGCGATCGTTGCCGGGTCGAAGACCACGACATCGGCGAAATAGCCGGTTTTCAGCAGCCCACGTTCCTTGATGCCGAGGTTCAACACCGGCAACGACGTCAGCCGGCGGATCGCATCCGGTAGCGTCGTCGCCTTTTCGTCGCGGACATATTTGCCGAGCAATCGCGCGACATTGCCATAGGCGCGGGGGTGATCCTTCGACAACAGGAACACCCCCTCTGCCGCCGGCGCCCCGGCATCGGAGCCGAAGCTGACCCAGGGCAGCCCGATCTGGCGCTTCACATTGGCCTCGTCCATCAGGAAATAGGCGGTGCCGACACGGCTGCCGTCCTCGATGACCAGATCGATCGCGGTGTCCTCCGGCGACGTGCCGCGCATTTTGGCGACCTCACCCAGCGTCTTGCCGGCGAGCGGCTTCAGTTTCGGGTTCTTGAAACCCAACAGCAGCACATTGTCGGGGTTGCCGGCGCGCTTGGCGAGGTTTTCCCAATCGGCGTTCTCGTCCATCATCTCGGCCTTGACCCGCGCGCGGATCTTGGGGTCCTTCAGCCGTTCGATCCACGCCTCCAGCCCGCCGTCCTGCACCCAGACCGGCATCGCCGCATCGAGGCCCGTGGCCCCGGCGGTATAATTGTACATGTTGGCGGTGATGTGCAGGCCCTGTGCCCGCGCGGTTTCGATCTTGCCGATGATCGTGTCGAGCTTGCCCCAGTTCTTCTGCCCCGACATCTTCAGGTGATAGATTTCGGCCGGGCCGCCCGACTGCCGCGCGATTTCGATCAGCTCGTCGACCGCCGCCTCGATGCGGTCGCCCTCGGATCGCATATGGCTGATGTACATGCCGCCGCACTTGGCGCTTTCGGTTGCCAGCGCGATCAGTTCGGGGGTTTCGGCATAGGCGGCGGGGGCATAGATCATCGAGGTGCCGAGCCCGACGGCGCCTTCGTTCATCGCGGCGCGGACCAGTGCCTTCATGCGATCCAGCTGTGCGGGCGTCGGGTCGATGTCCCTTTCGCCGAGTTCGTGGACGCGCACGGTGGTGGCGCCGACAAAGCTCGCGACATTGGGGGCGATGCCCTTTTTCTCGAGCATGGTGATGTACTCGCCCAGCGTCGTCCAGGTGACGGGGAACTTGATATCGTCCTGCCGCTCGGCATTCTGGCGCTTCATTTCGGCGTTGAGCGGCCCCATCGACCAGCCTTCGCCCATCACCTCCAGCGTCACGCCCTGGCGGATATCGCTTTGCGCACGGCCATCGGCGATCAGGCTTTCGGTTGCCCAGGACAGCATGTTGACGAAACCCGGCGCGATCGCCTGGCCCTTCACGTCGATGCTGCGCGCGGCCGCGGGCGCCTTGCCGGGCCCCATCGCGCTGATGCGGTCGCCGGTCAGCGCCACCCAGCCGGGATAGGGCGCACCGCCGCTGCCATCATAGATGACGCCGTTGGTGAGCACGGTATCGGGCGCGGCGAGGGCCGGCACCGCCGCCGACAGTAACAGCAAAGTCGTCAAACGCAGCATGGCCTGTTCCCCTTTTGGGACAGGCTATGCCGCACTCCCCTCCCTTTCAAGGGAGGGGCTGGGGCTGGGTGAGTGCCGTCCGGTGGAGTGGCCCCCCCCCCCCCCCCACCCCGGAGGGGGGGGGGGGGGGTTAAGGCGCGGGACCCAAAAAACCCCCCCGGCCAGGGTGGGGGGGCCGCCAAACACCGAAAAAAAGAGGGGGGTGTGGGGG
>JBBQKM010000310.1:0-3716 GCA_038326915.1 Sphingomonadales bacterium | reverse complement strand
TCGACCTGACCCTTCAGGGCGAGGCGTTTCTCGACGATTTCGCAGCGATGATCGACGGCAGGACCAATGAACGGCCAACTGCCGTCGCCGCGACTGAACGGACCCCGACCCACGCTTGACCTGCGGCGTGATGTGGCGCGGCCCGATCTCGTCGAGGTCGGGCTCGCTGCATCGGTTGCCGCGGCGAGGTATGTCGCCGGGGTAATGATGCGTTGCCAGGTGCCGCGCGTCGCGATCCGAAAGGCCGGCGACGCGGCAACCGTGGCGGTCAGCGAACTGCTGTTCGGCGAGGATTTCGAGGTTTTCGAAATTGCCGGCGACTGGTCATGGGGCCGCTGCGGCGTCGACCGCTATCTGGGCTGGGTGCCGTCGGCCATATTGGCGGACCCCGGGCCGGCGCTCGAACACCGGATCACCGCCCGCATTGCGCCGGTGTTCGCTGGCGCCGACATCAAGGCGCCGGTGCTGATGGAATTGCCCTTCGGTGCGCGGCTTGCCGGCACGGTCGGCGAACGCTTTGTCGCGGTCACCGGCGGTGGTTTCGTCCACAATCGCCATATCACCGGACTGCGCGCCGACCCGGTCGCCGTGGCGCGGCTGTTTCTCGGCACGCCCTATCTTTGGGGCGGACGCACCGGGGATGGCATTGATTGTTCGGGCCTGGTGCAAGCGGCGCTGCTGGCGTGCGGGATCGCTGCCCCGCGCGATTCCGACCAGCAGCGTGACGAAATCGGCATGGCAGTGGCCTTTGCCGATCGCCGGCCCGGCGACCTTGTGTTCTTCCCCGGCCATGTCGGGTTGCTGACCGACGGTGACAGGTTGCTCCACGCCAACGCGCACTGGATGTCGACGGTCGAGGAGCCGCTGAGCGACGTTGTGGCGCGGCTGCTTGCGGCGGGCGTGGACACGCCTGTTACGGGGGTCAGGCGCATCTGACCCCTCCCCCGAGGGGGAGGGCGATGATCAGCGCGGCTTGACGAACTTGAGGGTCATGCGGTCCGATTCCCCGATCGCGGCGTATTTGGCGCGATCTTTGTCGCCTTCCTCGAAGGTCGGCGGCAGCGTCCAGACACCCTTGGGATAGTCATGGCTATCCTTGGGGTTGGCGTTGACATTCGACGCGCCGACATATTTGAAACCGGCCGCCTCGGCGAGTTTGCGGACATACGACACCTTCATATAGCCGCTGTCCTTCATCATCGCGTCGGGCTTGTCCTCCGGCAGGCGATGTTCCTCGATGCCGAGCACGCCGCCGGGCTTCAGTGCCTTGAAGAACGCCTTGAAGGCGTCGGGGGCAAAATCGTTCATGTAGAAATTATGGACGTTGCGGAAGGTCAGCACCGCATCGGCGGTACCGGCCGGCGCGATGTCATAGCTGCCCCTGCCGAAGGCGGTGACCTGAACCTTGCCATAGACCGCCGGGGTGGCGGCGAGCTTGTCCTTGAACTTCTGCACCGATTTGGCGGCACCGGCACCCGCAGCGGGGTTGCTGTGGGCAGCGTAGAAGGTGCCCTTGGCGGCGAGATAGGGCGCCAGGATCTCGGTGTACCAACCGCCGGACGGGGAGATTTCGACGACCGTCATGTCGGGCTTGATGCCGAAATAGCCGAGCGTCTGTGCCGGGTGGCGATGGGCATCGCGCGCCTTGTTGGCATCGGACCGGTGCGCGCCGGCGATCGCCGCATCAAAAGCTGTGGCAGCGTTGGCCGGGGCCGCCACGGCAATTGCGGCAACCAGGGCAAAGGGGGCAAATCGCGACATCGGCAGGTCTCCTGAAGCCTGCCGCTTGGCAGCGCTGTCCGCCTCGATTAGCGGACTGCGATGGACTCGCAAACGACAATCTGGCTGCTGGTGACGGGACTTGTCGTCACGCTTGCTGCCAGCCTCGGCGATTTTGCGCGAAGGCGGGCGCCGCTGGCGTGGCACGCCTATCTGCCCTGGCATGCACTGATCTTTGCCGGCGGTACGGCGGTGTTGCTCGCCGCGGTTCATCTTGTAACGCTGGTCCGCAGCGCCGGATAGGCCATCCGCCATGGCCGCCGAACTGCAAACAAGTGTCAAGCATGACAGGTGTTTACCCTCTTTTCATGGGGCTGGCCCACGCCGTCGTGCTATGCGGTGAACCGTTGATCAACCTATCCAAGGTTGGTTGTCGATTTGCTAAGATAGTCTTAAGACGCAGGGGAATCGGAAGGCGAGGGCAAGCAGCCTTCCGGCGAAAGGGTCAAAACATGTTCGATCATATCAAGGCGCCAGCGCTGCTGGCGGCTGTCTTCGTTTCATCGCAGGCGGCAGCGGTTATCGTCACAAGCGTGCCCGGCGCGCCCGATCCGGGCATCACCAGCCCGTTCACCTATGTTGCCACCTTCGACACGGCGAACGCCGCCGGCATCACCCAGGCCCTCACCGGCACTGCGATCATCGCGGCGGGATCGATCGGCGGCGTCCGCGCCGCGCCGGCCGGCACCCCGGCAAATGGCGTCTATCTGTCGCTTGGTGCCAGTTCGAGCGCCACCTTCGATTTTGCCGGCTATATCCCGTTCAACAAGAAGCTGAAGGGGATCAGCTTATACTGGGGGTCGATCGACAATTATAACTTCGTCGATTTCCTGCGCGCCGATGGCAGCCTGATCCAGACCGTCGGCGGTGGCCAGTTGCCGCAGTTCAACGGCAACCAGACGCTGGGCGCCACCAACCGCCGCGTCGACTTTGCCTTCAACGCGCTCGAAAACGTCAGCAAGGTGCGCATGCGCTCCACGACCAGCGCAGCCTTCGAGCTCGATTCGATCGCTGCTTCGCTCGGCCCCATCCCCGAGCCCGCCAGCTGGATGACGATGATCGCGGGCTTCGGCCTGGTCGGCATCGCAGCGCGTCGCCGCAAGACGGCGGTCGCGGCCTAACGCAAAAAGGGCGCCGCCACCTCGGCCGGCACCCGGATCGCCCGGCCGCTGGCCTTGTCGATGATCGCCCAGATCGTCGCCGCCCGCACGCGCAGGCGGTTATCGGCGCCGCTGATCTCGACATGGCGATCGAACCGCGCACCCTTGGGCGTGCCGACCCAGGTGGTCAATGTCAGCACCTCGCCCGCCAGCGTGGCACGCAGATAGTCGATTTCGTGGCGGGTCACGACCCAGATGTAGCGGTCGATATCGGCAGCCCGTGCCACCGCTCGCCAATGGGCGGTCGCCACGTCCTGCACCCAGCGCAGATAGACGGTGTTGTTGACATGGCCGAGCTCGTCGATGTCCGCCGCCACCGCGGTGACTTCGATCGAAAACGGCGTGCGGTCGGCGGGCGCAGGCATCGTCAATGGCGCAACAGGAACGCATATTCCTCGGCAATCTCCGCCAGCGCGGCAAAGCGCCCGGAAATGCCGCCATGGCCGGCCCCCATGTTGGTCTTCAGCAGCAGGATGTTGCTGTCGGTCTTGGTGGCGCGCAGCTTTGCCACCCATTTCGCCGGCTCCCAATAGGTGACGCGCGGGTCATTGAGGCCGGCGGTGACCAGCAGCGGCGGGTAATCCTGCGCCACGACATTGTCGTAGGGGCTGTAGCTTTTGATCAGGTCGAACGCCGCCTTGTCGGTGATCGGGTTGCCCCATTCGGGCCATTCGCCCGGTGTCAGCGGCAGCGTGTCGTCGAGCATGGTGTTGAGCACGTCGACGAACGGCACGTCGGCGACCACCGCGCGCCACAGCCCCGGATCGGTGTTGAGCA
>JBBQKM010000309.1:0-3743 GCA_038326915.1 Sphingomonadales bacterium | reverse complement strand
CCGGCACCTCGTGCGTCGTCGTCCAGAACCCCAATATCTTCGGCCATGTCGCCGACCTGACGCCGCTCGCCGACGCCTGCCACGCCGCCGGCGCGCTGCTGATCGTCGTCGTCACCGAGGTGGTTTCGCTGGGCGCCATCAAGTCGCCCGGCGAAATGGGCGCCGATATCGTCGTCGGCGAAGGCCAGTCGATCGGCAACGGCCTCAACTTCGGCGGGCCTTATCTTGGCCTCTTCGCCTGCCGCGACAAGCATGTCCGCCAGATGCCCGGGCGGCTGTGCGGCGAAACCGTCGATGCCGATGGCAAGCGCGGTTTCGTGCTGACGCTGTCGACGCGCGAACAGCATATCCGCCGCGAGAAGGCGACGAGTAACATCTGCACCAACAGCGGCCTGTGCGCGCTGGCGTTCAGCGTCCATCTGACCCTGCTGGGCGAAATCGGCCTGCGCAAGCTTGCCAGCCTCAACCACGCCCGCGCCGTGCAGCTCGCCGAACGGCTGGGCCGCATTCCCGGGGTCGAGCTGGTGACGACACAGTTCTTCAACGAATTCACGCTGAAACTGCCGGTCGGGGCGCGGCCGGTGATCCGCAAGCTCGCCGAACGCCAGGTACTCGGCGGCGTGTCGCTGGGCCGGCTGTTCCCCGGCGTCGCCGATCTTGCCAACGGCATGGTGGTGGCGGTGACCGAAACCGCCACCGATGCGGATTTCGACGCTTTCGAAGACGCGCTTGATGAGGTGCTGGCATGACCGCAATGAACAATGTCGGCCGCGTGACGCGGATCGAAGGCACTGGATCAGTGGCCGAAACCTGGACCGGCAACCGCGCGCTGATGCTCGAGGAGCCACTGTTGTTCGAACGCGGCGCGCTCGATCGTTGCGGCGTCGATCTGCCCGATGTGCCGGTCGTCCAGGATCGGCTCGCCGGGCTCGGCCGCGCCGAACCCATCGGCCTGCCGGGGCTTTCGGAGCCCGAGACGGTGCGCCACTACACCCGCCTCAGCCGCCAGAATTACGGCATCGATCTCGGCATCTTCCCGCTCGGCAGCTGCACGATGAAGCACAACCCGCGCCTCAACGAGAAAATGGCGCGGCTGCCGGGGTTCAGCGACATCCATCCGCTGCAGCCGCAGGCGACGGTGCAGGGCGCGCTGCAGCTGATCGACACGCTGGCGACCTGGCTGAAGACGCTGACCGGCATGCCCGAAGTCGCGATGAGCCCCAAGGCCGGCGCCCATGGCGAATTGTGCGGCATGCTCGCCATCCGCGCCGCGCTCGAGGCCCGCGGCGATGCGCGCAAGGTCGTGCTGGTGCCCGAAAGCGCCCATGGCACCAACCCGGCAACCGCGGCCTTCTGCGGCTATGCGGTCGAAAACATCCCCGCCAACGCCCGCGGCCGCGTCGATGTCGCGGCGCTGCTGGCGCGGCTGGGGCCCGATGTCGCGGCGGTGATGATCACCAACCCCAACACCTGCGGCCTGTTCGAACCCGATCTGGTCGAGATCTGCGCCGCCGTCCATGCCGCCGGCGGCTTCGTCTATTGCGACGGTGCCAATTTCAACGCCATCGTCGGCCGCGTCCGCCCCGGCGATCTTGGCGTCGATGCGATGCACATCAATTTGCACAAGACCTTCAGCACCCCGCATGGCGGCGGCGGGCCTGGCTCCGGCCCGGTGGTGTTCTCGGCGGCGCTGGCGCCGTTCGCGCCGCTGCCGTTCGTGCGCAAAAGCCGCGATGGCCTCGAACTCGTCGAGGAAATGCAGGCGCGCGAAAGCCGTGACCATGACCAGGCGTTCGGCCGCATGGTCGCCTTCCACGGCCAGATGGGCATGTTCGTGCGCGCGCTGGCGTACATGATGAGCCACGGCGCCGACGGCCTGCGCCAGGTCGCCGAAGATGCCGTGCTCAACGCCAACTACATCCTCGCCAGCCTGAAGGACATCTATACCGCGCCGTTCGCCGCCAGCGGGCCGTGCATGCACGAGGCGCTGTTCTCGGACGACTTCCTCCACGACACCGGGCTGACGACGCTCGACCTCGCCAAGGCGATGATCGACGAAGGCTTCCACCCGATGACGATGTACTTCCCGCTCGTCGTCCACGGCGCGATGCTGGTCGAACCCACCGAAACCGAGAGCAAGGCCAGCCTCGACCAGCTGATCGGCGCCATGCGATCGATCGCGGAACGGATGTTCGCCGACCCCGACGCCTATCGCACCTCACCGCACCTGGCGCCCCGCCGCCGGCTGGACGAGACGGCAGCGGCACGGAAACCGGTGCTGAGTTTCAAGGACGCGGCGTGATGACGGGGTGAAGCGGTCGCCAGCTTGCGGCGAACGTTGGCTATTGTTGACTTGCCGACTGGCCGCTCCGTAGGCTCGATGTCGTAAAGCGCACAGTTACAACGAAATAGCTTGGGCAGTTATCGCCTTATTGTCGTCGTTCGGCTCGACTGCTAACCACCGTATGGAAATCTGTGCGGCTGAACCTACTTTGTCGCTTGTTCGCGAGTGCAGTTTAGTCATAACAAACAATCAATGAGCAACCCTGAAAAATTTAATTTCTGGAACCGGAGAGGGTGGATCAGGATTTGGCTGGTTGCTTCCATATCATGGGCATTCGGCTTTGTCTGGTGGACATTTTTGTACGATCCGCCTTGGAACGCGCCCACCGAAACCATCGTTTATGGTCATAAGCTGTTTGGCAGCGTCGCGGCAGCCCGCGCTAAACAGACGGCATCACGTCGGTATAAGAACACCTGTATGGCCGGTAGCGTCGTTGCAAAGATACTTGAGGACCGCGGTCCGCCACCAAGCGCTGCAGTTTCCGAAGAGTCGGCAAAAAAATGGTTGGAAAATAGCCCTGTCTCAGGGAGAATTTCATCATTTGACTATTGGAATGGCGTGACGGCGAAATCAAATAAACAACGCGCCTTAGAGATTGCAACTGATCGAATAAAACAAAAAGACTACCACACCCATGTGATTGATATAAATTGCGTCTTAAAATCTAGAATACAGAAAAGATACCAAGATTTACTTTTTGCGGTGATTCTGCCGCCATTGACCATAATGGCCGCGGTGTCTTCGGTAATTCTTCTTTTTCCGTGGATATCGAAATTGTCCATGTGGCTATCAGATGGATTCAGGACGGAATCCCGCGCCGTAGGGACGGACGCCGAACTGCAAAGCGATGTTCAAAAGGGGGGAAACCTCCCCTTCGCCACCGTGAAAGTGACACCGAAGTCTCGAAGTTGGACGGCGTTGAGTGTGGCTGGCGCTATCATCGCATTGTGCTTCGTCGCCATCTTTGCGAACGGCCTATCAAGCGCTACCGGACGGTTCTTTGCGGACCTGCGTGACGGCCCTTCGGAAAACCTCTTGACGACGAAGGAAGCCGAAATCCGCCAAAAATTGCCAATCAGCGTCTCTCCAGATGTTATGGCCGTCGATGTCGAGATAGACCAAAGAGGCTTGCGTTGGACATATCAGTTAAAATCTGCAGAAGTTGTAGTGAACCAGATAACAGTTGCGGCGTTCATGAACGATATTATTAGAAATGCGTGTAAGGCGCATTTTATAAGAGAAATGATAGAAAAGAAGTTTTACGTAAAATATGATCTGATTGATATAGCCGGCGAACCACTTGCGAGCAGACAAATCGATAGGTGTATTTGATCCCTTCGGTACGAATTACCTAATCACAGTGTCAATGTTGAGTCCTATAGCAGTTACTGGTGTGGCT
>JBBQKM010000308.1:0-3785 GCA_038326915.1 Sphingomonadales bacterium | reverse complement strand
CGCAAGCGTCTGGTCGACCGTGCTGTCCCAGGTAAAGCCGCCGGCGCGGGCATGGCCGGCGGCGATGGCATTGGCGCGCGCGGCGCTGTCGCCCAGCCATGCCAGCGCCGCGGCATAATCGTCGGCGCGCTGTTCCATCGCCCATAGCACGGCATCGCCGCCGACTTCGGGCAGGCACGACTGGTGTGCGGCGACGACCGGGCAGCCGCACGCCATCGCTTCGAGCAGCGGCAGGCCAAAGCCTTCATAATCCGAAGGAAACACCAGCGCATGCGCCTCTGCATACAGGCGCCGCAATTCGGCGTTGCCGATGCCGGCAAAGCTGCAATGGCGGCCGGGCAGCCGGGCCTGAAGGTCGGCCTGTTCGGAGGGCGTGAGCGGCGGCCCGATGATGGCGAGCGACAGATCGGGCAGCGCCGCCACCGCCGCCACGGCCAGGTCAAAGCGCTTGTAGCCGCCGCGCTGCCCGACAAACAGCACCTGGGCATTGGCCGGCAGCGGCGTTTCCGGCGCAAACCAGGCGGCATGGTCGACCGCCAGCGGCACTGTCACCACCTTGGCCGCATCGACATCGGGCCAGCGGTCCAGCAGGTCGTTGCGGGTGCTTTCCGAAATGCAGATCACCGCATCGGCGGCAGCGACAGCGCGGCGTTTCTGCGTGGTATGCGCCAGTCGCGCCGCGCCGCTGCGATAGCGTTCGTAGATGAAATCATAGACGGTCACCACCGACGCCGGGCCCTTGCGCGCCGGCAGCCGGTAATAGCTCGAATGCTGGATGGCGCAGTCGGTCATCGCCGGCGCCGGCAGGAAGCGCGCGTATTTCGGTGGCAGCCGCTCGTGGCGTGCCGGCCGGCCCAGCGCCGCAATCTCGTCGGCGCGGCCGCTGATCACCTGGGCCGGCAGCAGCAACTGGGCCTCCACCCCCGGGCGGTCGGGCAACCGGCGCACCAGTTCGATCCAGTAGGTTGAAATCCCACCGAAACGCTGCAGCCCGAAGATGATCGAATCAAGCCCGACGCGCATCGGGCCACCGCGCCGGCAACAGCGTTTCAACCCGGCCGATCAGCCACAGCCCGGCCGGGCCTGCAACGAGCACCAGCACGAGGCCGGGATGGATGTTGCGGAAACTGAAGAACAGGAACGCCGCCGCTGCGCATTGCGCCGCCGCCAGCGCCAGCCCGCGCGGCTGGAAGCGCCCGAACTGCGCCAGCGCCAGCGCAAAGCCGCCGATGAAGGCGGCAAAGACCAGCGGCCCGGCAGCGCCATAGGCCAGCCGGAAATCGGCGACGAGGCCAGGAAAGACATTGCCGGTGCCCAAGATCAGATCGATCCCCGTCCGCGCCATGTTGAACGCAAGCACATGATCGGGGATGGCGCGCGAAAACCCCAGGAACGTCGGCGTCACATAGGTGAACGGCGTCATCACAAAGGCGACGCCGCCATCGCCCTGATAGCTTTGCATCTGGCTCATCACGAACACCAGTTCGCGGAACATGTCGTTGTTGACGACGAACAGCGCGAGAATCGGATCGGTCTGCCCGGTCGAAATCGCCTGGCGCGCGCTGATCGCGATCACGATTGGCACCACCAGCACGGCGCCGAGCGCCAGCCCGAGCGCCAGCCGCCCCGCCGACGCCCGCCGCGGCGCCACACGTGCCCCGCTCGCCATCGCCAGCAGGATGACGCACAGCGCCATCAGCAAGGTCGCGCGCGTGCCGGTGCCAAGGAACACCAGGATGATCGCACCAAAGGCCAGCCCGGTGGCCAGCGTCGCCAGCCGCCGATCGAGCGTTGCGTAGCCGATCAGGAACAGCGCCGAAAAGATCACCGCCATTTCCAGCAGCGCGCGCAGCGAATCCCACACCGAGGCCGAAAAATTGTCGAAATCCGCCAGCTCGCGCGCCGAAGTCGCGCCGGTCAGCACCTGCACGATAATCAGCACGCCCTTGTCGGCGAAATACCAGACGAACAGCGCTGCCGCCGCGGCAAGCACCGCCGGCGCGATATAGGCGACCGGCACTTTCAGCGGCGGGCGCGCCACCGCCGGGCGCGTATCGAGCGCCGGCACCAGCGCGCACAAGGCCGCCAGCGCCGCGAGTTGATACACCAGCACTGTCCACACCGCATCGCGCGCCACGATGGGATCGGGCAGCACCAGTTCCTCGCCCAGATAGCCGTCCATCAGGATGTTGACCGACGGAATCCAGTACCAATAGCCAAAGCCGGCGCAGACCGCGACAAAAACGATCCGCGCCGCCGGCACTCGCGCCACCAGCGGCCAGGCCAGCACGCTGGCGAGCACCGCGAGGACGATGGCCAGATAGGCGATCACCGCCGCGGCCGGGCGATCGCGTAAAGCTGCAGCGCCAGCGACGTCGGCGCGATCAGCTTTTGCACGCCCTGGCGGACGCTTTCGCCAAGGCTCGGCGCGCGTTCATAGGGCACCGTGCCGCCCAGCGCGACGACGTCGAAGCCATTGTCGACGAGCACTTTTTCAAGCGATTTCGGCACGTGATAGAACACATGCTCCCACGGGATCAGCCCCGGCGGCTTGCCGAGCAGCTTGCGGATCGCGACCTTGGCGCCATTCAGCCCGCCGCCCGGAATCGACAGGAAAAACAGGCCATCGGGCGCCAGATGCTTGCGGATATCGGCCAGCAACGGCTGCGGTTCGCGGATATGTTCGAACACGTCCCACATCGTCACCATGTCGAGCAGCGGCACATCCTGGCCGAGCGCGGCGCGATAGGCATCGAAACTGATGGCGTTGCGCACCAGCGGATGGCGTTCGCGCGCACTCGCCGCCTGCACGTCGGACGCGTCGAAACCCTGCACCTGATAGCCCGCGGCGCCAGCGAAATCGAGAAAGCCGCCGACACCACAGCCGATATCGAGCACGCGGCCGCCCGGCTTGCCATGCGCCTGCATCAGCCCGTGCCATTGCCGGAACGCCGCCAGCTTGTGCTTCGTCTGCAGGAAACGATGATCGTCGGACAGGTCCTCCGCGGTCAGCCGGACATAGTCGGGCGACACCGCCGCGACGTCGCCGACAGTCTGCGAGACCCCGCAATCACCGCAGCGGCGCTGTTCGAAACGCTGGCCGCGGTCGCTTTCGGCAAAGGCAAAGGCCAGCCGCGGACTGCCGCAAATCGCGCAATTCGGCGCACTCATGCTGCCATTTCCGTTGGTTGGCCGGGATTATTAACACGCGTCATGCCGTCTCCGCTCTTGCCACCAACGCTCTGACATAGGCTGCCTCTACCAGCAAGGCGGACGCCATCGCCACCACGACGCCCCATACCGGCAGCGCCGGCGCCGCCAGCAGCGCCACCAGCGCGAACAGCGCGAACGCCGCCAGCCGCACGCCGAACAATTGCACCGCCCGCGCCGTCATCTGGGCGAGGAACCGGCTCCAGCGATTGGCGGCAAACAGGCTGTCGAGCAGCATGACGGTGATGAACATCGGCAGCAGCGCCACCACCGCCTGCGGCACGAACCGCGCCAGCAGCGGGACCTGCGTCGCCGCGACGACGAACACCGCCATCCCGGCCCAGATCGCCAGCGCAAAGCCCAGGCCCCGCGCCCAGATGCCGCCGACGCCAAGCTGTGACGCGCCGGTGGCGTGGCGGCGGTACAGCTCCATGTAAAAGGGTTCGGTGACCATCACCGTCACCACGCCGATGCGGCGCGCAAAGAAATAGGCGACGAGCACCTGCGGCCCGAACAGCGCGCCGACGAACAACTTATCGGCCTGGTCGGTCGCCGCCGATCCGACATCGAAGAAC
>JBBQKM010000307.1:0-3791 GCA_038326915.1 Sphingomonadales bacterium | reverse complement strand
TTTGCGATCAATGGACGGTCACCATCCTGTTCAGTACGGGCAATCGCCTTGATCTTCTCGACGCCGCGCTTCGAACGGGCAACGGCAGCAATGCCGGTGCGTTCATGGGCAAGAAGGAACTTGGCGCAGGTCCAGCCCTTGTTTTCCTCATAGATGCGCTGGTCGACGGGGACGATCACATCCTCCAGCCAGACTTCATTGACTTCATGTTCGCCGCCGAGCGTGATGATCGGCCGCACGGTGATGCCGGGCGATTTCATGTCGATCAGCAGGAACGAAATGCCTTCCTGCGGCTTCGATGTCGGATCGGTGCGGACGAGGAAGAAGCCCCAGTCGGCGTGCTGCGCCATCGTCGTCCAGGTCTTCTGGCCGTTGACGCGATAATATTCCTTGCCGTCGTCGCCGGTGAAGCGCTCGGCCTTGGTGCGCAGGTTCGCCAAATCCGACCCGGCGCCCGGCTCCGAATAGCCCTGGCACCACCAGACATCGCCCGACAGGATACCGGGCAGGAAGCGTTCCTTCTGCTCGGGCGTGCCGAAGGTGTAGATGACCGGGCCGACCATCGAGAGCCCGAACGGCATCAACCGGATGGCATCGGCAGCGGCGGTTTCTTCCGACCAGATGTAGCGCTGGACGCTGGTCCAGCCGGTGCCGCCATATTGGACGGGCCACGCCGGGGCGATCCAGCCCTTCTTGGCGAGAACCTTGTGCCACGACAGGAAATCGTCCTTGGAAAGCTCCTCGCCTTCCTCGATCTTGCCGTTCAGATGCTCGGGGTAGCTGTCCTTGATGAAGGCACGGACTTCGTCGCGAAACGCAATATCTTCGGCGGAAAAATTCAGGTCCACGGATCAGCTCCCCAAAAGCCAGGTTGGTTGACGTTTACGTTAAGCGCGAATCACCGCCGGGGCAAGCGCGGCATCTTGCGGCAGGGTAGCGACTGCTAGCGCGCCGGCACTGCAACCGGCGCGGGCAACAACAGCCCCAGGCAGGCACCCGGATCGATGCGACTGCCATCGGGCCGCCGCGCCGCCGCCGTGCGCACCGCCTGGGTGCCCGTGGCGCCGGGATAGAGAAACACATCGAGCACGCATGGCGGCCGCACGAACTGCAGCTGCCGCGCCGCGCCTTCGCTGCGATCGAGCGATGGCGGCCCGAGCAGCGCGATGACGCCAGCGGCGCTGCTGCCGATGATCCGGCCAAGGCCTGGCGGCGGCGGCGCCGGCGGGGCAGCAACCGGCGGCGGGGCCGGAGTGGCACAGGCGGCAAGCGCCAGCATCAGGGCGAGGACGGCGGCGTTCGAACGCATCATGCCGCCACCCATAGCGCCGCCACCCCGCCGCACAAGCCGCGGCAGGGGTGACGCGAGCCGGGCTTGCGACTAGGAGAGCGCGATTCCCCCATGATCACGGCCACCGCATGACCGCCCGCCACCATGTCCTCGCCATCGGCAATGCGCTTGTCGACGTCATCACCACCGCAGCCCCGGAATTCCTGTCGGATCGCGGCATCGCCAAGGGCTCGATGCGGCTGATCCCCGCCGACGAGGCCGAAACCCTGTACGCAGCGATGGGGCCGGGGCGTGAAATCAGCGGCGGTTCGGCCGCCAATACCGTCGCCGGCATGGCAGCGCTGGGCGCCCGGCCGGCTTTTGTCGGCCGCGTCGCCGATGACCAGCTTGGCCGCGTCTTTGCCCATGACATCCGCGCGGCGGGCGTCAGCTACACCACAGCCGCGTCGTCGGGCGGCAACCCGACCGGCCGCTGCCTGATCGTCGTCACCCCCGATGGCGAGCGCACGATGAACACCTATCTCGGCGCCTGCCAGGAACTGTCCGAAGCCGATCTTGATGCCGACAGCGTCGCGGCGGCCGAGATCCTGTATCTCGAAGGCTATCTGTGGGACCCCGAGGCCCCGCGCGCCGCGATGAAAAAGGCCATCCAGGTCGCCCGCGCCAACAACCGCAAGGTCGCCTTCACCCTGTCCGACGTGTTCTGCGTCGAGGGCCATCGCGCCGATTTCCAGGAACTGCTGCGCAGCCACGTCGACCTGGTGTTCGGCAACGAACACGAAGTCTGCGCGCTGTACCAGACCAGCGACATCGAGGCCGCGATGGCCGATCTGGCCAAGCACAGCTGCATCGCCGTCGTCACCCGATCGAGCGAGGGCGCGGTCGTGCTGGAAAACGGCAATCGCCATGTCGTGGCGGGCGAAAAGGTCGATCGCGTCGTCGATTCAACCGGCGCCGGCGACATGTTTACCGGCGGCTTCATGGCCGGGCTGGTCGAAGGGCGATCGCTGCCTGATTGCGCGCGGATCGGCTGCATCACGGCGGCGGAGGTGATCAGCCATTATGGCGCGCGGCCGGAGGCGGATTTGAAGGCGCTGGTGAAGGCGAAATTGGGCTGAGGGGCCTCTGGCGGCCGGCGCCTTGGCTCCAGCCGCCCTATGATGACTGTTTTTGGTGGGGCGCGGACCGTCAGGTTCTGGCGAGGAAGCGACTAAAGCTGCCGTTCAAAATCCACGATCGCGGTTCAGATCGTTGGCATTGCTCAGCGTGTTATTCCGATCGCAGATTTTGGCAAAACCTCAGCGGGCCAGTTCCGTCAGGGCACTGACGGCCTTTGGCATGTTACGCTGCCGGTTCACGGTCGTTTTGCTGGCCTGTCGCTCCCCGGGTCTTGCGGAGCGAAGCGGCTACGGTTGGCGCCCGGAACGCGGTGGGTCGATTCCGATTCGTCCGCGCGGCGTTGCAAGCAGGAGAAGGCTCAGGCTCGCTGCGGTGAGCAGAGCAAGGGTAAATATGCTCCCTTCCGGCCCCTCCCCGGCACCATTGAGATAGGCCGGTCCGACAGGCACCAATTTCACCAAGAGTGCGGGTAATCCGACATCCAATCCTGTAATCGGCACATCAAAACCAGTGCCGCCGGACCAGTTCCAGCCAGTGTGCCAGCCCATCACCCCCCATATCGAATTCGAACGACGCGCCCAGGCGCAGGCGAAAATCGCGAAGACGAAGGTCGTGACCAACACCAACAGCGGCGTTCTGGGCGAAAAGTGCACAAAGGTGAAAGCAGCGGACGACAATATGAAGGCGGCAGTCGTGTTCCAACGCCGCATGATGGTGGAGAACAACCAGCCGCGAAAAACGAACTCCTCCACGCTCGCTTGCACGGTGAAGCCGGCGAGCAACAGGGCGATCCAGCCGAGCGCAGCAGGGCTGGCAAAGGCTGGGGCCAGATCAGCGACACGGTATCCGCCAGAAAGCACTATCGCGGTCACGATCGCGCCCATCATCGCTATGCCAACGGCCAGTGCGGTCAGGAACTTTTTGAGCCGTTGTTCGCCGCAAAGTCCCGCACTTGCGAGGCTTCGCTTTTCGATCCAGCGAACCCAGCCAGATACCGCAAGCCCCATGGCGATGAACGAAGCCAGGAGGAGGCAAAAGCCCAAAGGTCCCCGCGGCGAACCCTTCGCATCAGTAAAGCCGAGATATGAGAGTCCGAGATCGCCCGGCAACATGCTGATCGCAACAAGGAAAATGCAGATAAAGGGAGCGGCGATACTGGGCGGTATCCAGCCCTTCGGTGTCTCATCGGAAAAGCTGATCTGTGTCATGTCGCATTGGCTAACCGCCCGCCGCAGACCGCTATAGAATGATCGTGCGGAACATGTCCGAACGAAGCCACTCTTTTGGCGTGAGACCAACTGCCTTGCGGAATGTGCGACCAAAATGGCTCTGATCCGCAAAGCCAGCGCCATGGGCTGCCTCAGCCAGCTTCGCGCCTTCA
>JBBQKM010000306.1:0-3791 GCA_038326915.1 Sphingomonadales bacterium | reverse complement strand
AGCGTTCAACGAGAAACTCGGTCGTGCACCCCTTGAGCAGCCCGGCAGCGGCGACCTCATCGCTGATGCTGTCGGGGAGCGCGACAAGCCGATCGGCGGCGATCAGCCGATGCGTCGCATAGGCACCGATCGGCCCCCAGCAATAGCCGACGCGCGTGCCGGCCGGCAGCGCCACGCCCGGCCCGGCCGCCTCGACAACCCCGGCCGCCTCCAGCCCCAGCCCGCTCGGCAGCGGCATCGGATATAGGCCGGTGCGGTGATAGGTATCGATGAAGTTGAGGCCGATGGCGGTGTGGCGCAGCAGGACTTCGCCCGGCCCCGGCGGCGCCAGCGTGATATCGGCCATTTGCAGCACATCGGCGCCGCCGGTGTTCGCGAACTGGATGGCTTTCATGCTGAAATCTCCTGCCGGCAGGCGATTGCTGCCCGCAAACTTGCGAATACATCTGTGGCAACGCTAAACTGAGGTCCGGGGCCTGCCAAGCCGCATCCCCGGCAGATGAGGGTCGCCGCCATGAAGGTCAGTTTCGATATCGAATGCACGCCACAGGAAGCGCGGGCATTTTTCGGGCTGCCCGACCTTACACCGGTGCACGACCTGTATCTCGAAAAGCTGAAAACGACGATCACCGAGGGCGTGACGCCTGCGGATTTCGAAAAGATGACGCGCGCCTGGATGCCGGGCATCGCCGACGGATTCGAACAGTGGCAGAAACTGTTCATGGCAGCGATTCCCAAGCCTGGACAATGAGTTACTGCACGGTCGGCGCAGCATGAGCGCCGCCACGATCGTCGCGCTGGCCTCGGGCCGGCCGCCCGCCGCCATTGCCGTCATCCGGGTATCGGGGCCGGCGGCAATCGCCACGATCACCGCGCTTGTCGATGGCAAGCTGCCGCCACCGCGGCGCCTGGCGCTGCGCCGGATCGTCGATCCGGGCGATGGCGCCAGTCTCGATTCGGCGATGGTCGTGGTGTTTCCAGGGCCGGCGACGGCAACAGGCGAGGATCTGGGGGAACTGCATTTGCACGGCGGCCAGGCCGTCATCGCCGGTGTCCTGGCGGCGCTGCTGGCACGGCCCGGCGTCAGGCTGGCGCTGCCCGGCGAATTCAGCCGCCGCGCCTTTGCCAACGGCCGGCTCGACCTGGCGCAGGTCGAGGGGCTTGCCGATCTGCTCGCCGCCGAGACCACGGCGCAGCGTGACCAGGCGCTGGCGCTGACCAGTGGCGCGCTGAGCCGCGCCGCCGAGGCCTGGCGCGAACGCTGCATCGGCATTCTCGCCGAGGCCGAAGCAGCGCTGGATTTCGGAGAGGACGAAGCCGATGTCGCCGAGCGCCTGAACGAGGCGGCGCGCGATCAGCTGCGCGGGCTCGTCACCGAGATCGATGCCCTGGTCGCCGATTCGGGGCGCGCCGCACGGCTGCGCGACGGGCTAACGATCGCCGTAAGCGGCCCGCCGAATGTCGGAAAGTCCAGTATCGTCAACGCCTTGGCGATGCGCGATGCCGCCATCGTGACACCGGTCGCCGGCACCACCCGCGACGCGATCGAGGTGCCGATCGACCTTGGCGGCATCGCGGCAATGCTGGTTGACACGGCGGGTCTGCGCGATACCGACGACCCTGTCGAAGCCGAGGGCATTCGCCGGGCGCGAGCGCGGGCGGCAGCGGCAGACCTGGTGCTGCACGTTACCGACACGCCGGCGACGACGCTGCCCGATGCGGGTTTGCTCGTCGTCAACAAGGCCGATCTTGGGGTATCGGCACCGGCGGGCGCCCTGCTGGTATCGGCCACGCGCGGCGACGGGATCGGGGCCCTGCGCGATCATCTCGTCGATTGGGCGCGGTCCGCCGTGCGCCCCGGTGAGCCGGCGCTACTCGGCCATGCCCGGCACCGCGAGGCCTTTGCCGCCGCCGGCGCCGCGCTCGCGGAAGCCGCCGAATCGGATGACGCCGTGCTGCGCGCCGAAAGCCTGCGCCACGCCGCTGCGGCCTTTGGCACCATCGCCGGGCGGGTGGGTGTCGACGATGTGCTCGATCGCGTCTTCTCGCGCTTCTGCATCGGCAAATGAGCACCGCTCGTCGCACAGTCGTCGGCCGGCACATGTTCCACGTGGAACATCGGCCCGGGAAACGCTAAGACGGCGCCATGAAGTCCTATGAAGTCCTGATCATCGGCGCCGGCCATGCCGGTTGCGAGGCCGCCGCCGCGGCCGCGCGCATGGGCGCACGCGTGGCGTTACTGACGCTCGATGCCACCGATCCAGGGACATTGTCGTGCAACCCGGCGGTCGGCGGTATCGGCAAGGGCCACCTTGTCTGCGAGATCGATGCGCTTGGCGGCATCATGGGCAAGGTCACCGATCGGGCCCGCCTGCAGTCGCGAATCCTTAATCGCTCCAAGGGACCAGCGGTCCACGGCCCCCGCGCCCAGGTCGACCGGCGCCGCTATCGGGCCGCCATGGCCGAGGCGCTGGCTCTCTGGCCCAATCTCGAAATCATCGTCGCCGAAGCCCGTTCGCTGCTGGTCGAGAGCGGAACCGTTACCGGCGTGGTGACGACGGCGGGCGAGATCCGCGCCACGGCGACGGTGCTGACCACCGGCACCTTCCTCGGTGGTGTCATGCATCTGGGGGACCGGCGCAGCAGCGGCGGCCGTGCCGGCGCGCAGGCGTCCTCGCTTGGCGATGCCCTGCGCGCGCTCGGCCTGCCGGTGGCGCGGCTGAAGACCGGCACACCGGCGCGGCTCGACGGGCGGAGCATCGACTGGGCACGCCTCGAATGGCAATATGGGGACGCCGAAGCGCCACAGCTCGGCAGCGGCACGGCATCGGAGACGCCGGCCCTGCCCTGCGCCGTGACCCGGACCAATCCACGCACCCATGATGTCATCCGCGACAATCTTGCCAGATCGGCGCTCTATGGCGGCCATATCAATTCGGTCGGGCCGCGCTATTGCCCGTCGATCGAGGACAAGATCGTCCGCTTTGGCGATCGCGATGGCCACCAGATTTTCCTCGAGCCTGAAGGCTATGACGATATCACCGTCTATCCGAACGGCCTTTCGACATCGCTGCCCGCCGATATCCAGGCCGAGTTCATCGCAACGATTACCGGCCTGGAACGCGCCCGCATCCTGCGTCCGGGCTATGCCATCGAGTATGATCATGTCGACCCGCGCGCGCTGGCGCCGACATTGGCGGTTACGGCACTTTCCGGCCTGTTCCTCGCCGGGCAGATCAACGGCACCACAGGTTATGAGGAAGCCGCGGCGCAGGGGCTGATTGCCGGTGCCAACGCCGCCGCCCAAGCCCTTGGCAAGGCGCCGCTCCTCGTCGATCGCGCCGAAGCCTATATCGGCGTGATGATCGACGACCTGACGACGCAGGGCGTCAGCGAACCCTATCGCATGTTCACCTCGCGCGCCGAATATCGGCTGCGGCTGCGCACCGACAATGCCGAGGACAGGCTGACACCGGCGGGCATTGCCGTCGGCCTCGTCGCTGGCGATCATCAAGCACGCTACCATCGCGATGCAGCCGAGCGCGCCAAGGCGCGGGTATTGCTCGACAGGCTGACCGCATCACCCAACCGCCTGGCAGCCGCCGGTATCGAGGCCCGGCAGGATGGTGTCGTTCGTTCGGCGTTCGAATGGCTGCGCTTCCCCGCTGTCGATCGCGACGTCGCGCTACGCGTCTGGCCCGAGCTGGCGGCGATTTCCGCCGGGCTCTGGGCCACGCTGACGGTCGACGCCAACTATGCCCGCTACCTCGAACGGCAGGACACCGACGTCA
>JBBQKM010000305.1:0-3794 GCA_038326915.1 Sphingomonadales bacterium | reverse complement strand
TGATCGTCGCCACCAGTTCGAGATTGCTGGCATCCTGCGGCGTTCCGGGGCGGAACAGCGTCACGTCGCCAGCATAGGTCGGCACCGCCACTGCCGGGCAGCCCGACCGCTTCACCACCAGTGGGTTTTTCTGGCAACCGGCGACCGCAAGGCCGGCGGCAAGGGCGATAAGCGCGAGACGACGCTGGTACGACAAGATCACAAACCTTTCGGGCGGCAAACGCCCTGCCCGTCTTTAGGTCGCGACCGGGGCGGCGACAAGATGTGCTGCACAAGGCTGTGGCATCGCGCTGCGGGATGCCGTATCAGCCGTTGCGTCATGTCTGCATCCGCCCTTTCGCCTGCCCCCGCGCAGCGTCCTGCCATCGCGCAGCTTCCCGCCCTCGCTGTCCTGGTCGCGGCACCGCGCGGGTTTTGCGCCGGCGTCGATCGCGCCATCCATATTGTCGAGCTGGCGCTGGAGCGTTACGGCGCGCCGGTGTTCGTCCGCCACGAGATCGTCCACAACCGTTTCGTCGTCGACACGCTGAAGGCCAAGGGCGCCGTGTTCGTCGAGGAGCTTGATGAAGTTCCCGATGGCGTGCCGGTGGTGTTTTCGGCGCATGGTGTGCCCAAGGCGGTGCCGATGGCGGCCGAGGCGCGCGGGCTCAACTATCTCGATGCCACCTGCCCGCTGGTGTCGAAGGTGCACCGCCAGGCCGAACGGCTGGTCGAGGCCGGGCGCCACATCCTGTTCATCGGCCACCAGGGCCACCCCGAAGTCATCGGCACCTTTGGCCAGGTGCCCGACGGCGCGATGACGCTGATCGAAACGCTCGAAGATGCGCAGGCGGTCGCCGTTGCCGACCCTGAAAACCTCGGCTTCCTGACGCAGACGACGCTGTCGGTTGACGATACCGCCGACATGGTTGCCGAACTGCAGCGGCGTTTCCCATCGATCACCGGGCCCAAGGGTGACGATATCTGCTATGCGACGTCGAACCGCCAGGCGGCGGTCAAGGCGATGGCACCGCGTTGCGACCTGGTGCTGGTAATCGGCGCCACCAATTCGTCCAATTCGCAACGGCTGCGCGAAGTCGCGGAGCGCGAAGGCGCCGCCGCGCATCTGATCCAGCGGGCTGCCGATATCAACTGGACCTGGTTCGACGGGGTGGCAACCATGGGCATCACCGCCGGCGCCTCGGCACCCGAAGTGCTCGTCCAGGAAGTGCTGGCGGCGCTCGCCGAACGCTTTGACGTGACCACCGAGAACATCACCACGGCCGTCGAACAGGTGGTCTTCAAGCTGCCGCGCGCCCTCGTCGCCGATTAGGCGCCGTCACCGATGGCGGTTTTCACCCCGGTCACGGCGACCGATCTGGACGCGTTCCTGCACCGCTACGACATCGGCGTGGCAACCAGTTTCAAGGGCATCGCCGAGGGCGTCCAGAACAGCAATTTCCTGCTCGAAACCACGCGCGGCCGCTATATCCTGACGCTGTATGAAGATCGCGTCGAAACCGCTGCACTGCCGTGGTTCCTGGCGCTGACCGCGCATCTGGCGGGCAAGCAGCTGCCGGTGCCGCGGCCGATCGCCGATCGCGACGGCGTCGCACTGCAACGGCTCAACGATCGCCCCGCCTGCCTCATCGAATTCGTCCCCGGCGTGTCGGTCACCGATCCGACCGTCGCGCAGACCCGCGCCGTCGGCGTCGCGCTCGGCCGCCTCCACACCGAAGTCGCCGATTTTGCCGCGACTCGCGATAATGATCTCGGCCAGCCGCACTGGGCAGCAATGGCGGCGAAATGCGACGGGCGGACGGGCGAAATCGATGCCGCCCTGCCCGCGCTGATCGCCGCCGGCCTGACGGCAACGGCGGGCTGGCCGGCCGGGCTGCCGCGCGCCACCGTCCACACCGACCTGTTCCCCGACAACGTGCTGATGCTCGATGGCCGCATCACCGGGCTGATCGACTTCTACTTCGCCTGCACCGACATCACCGCCTATGACTATATGACGACGCACGCCGCCTGGTGCTTTTCGCCCGACGGCGCGACCTATCATGCGCCGCGGGCCGCCGCGCTCGCCGCCGGTTATGCCGAAAGCCATGGCCTCGCCGCGGCCGAAATCGCCGCGCTGCCGGTGCTCGGCATCGGCGCGGCGCTGCGCTTCACGCTGACCCGGGCCTATGACTGGCTCAACACACCGGCCGGCGCGCTGGTGACGCGCTAGGACCCGATGGCGTTCGGCCGCCGGCTGGCCTGGTATGCCGCGGCAACGCCCGCGATGGTGCTGGGCGCATGACAAGCGCACGTCCCAAGGTCGTCATCGCAACCGACGGCGCCTGCAAGGGCAACCCCGGCATCGGCGGCTGGGGCGCCATCCTGCGCGCCGCCAATGGCGCCGAAAAGGAGCTGAAGGGCGCCGAGGCGCACACCACGAACAACCGCATGGAATTGACCGGTGCCATCGAGGCGCTCAACGCGCTGAAGGGCCCCACCGACGTCATCCTGTCGACCGACAGCGTCTATGTCCGCGATGGCATCACCAAGTGGATCCATGGCTGGAAACGCAATGGCTGGCGGACCGCCGACAAGAAGCCGGTGAAGAATGCCGAGTTGTGGCAGGCGCTGCTCGATGCCGCCGCCCGCCACACGATCGAATGGCGCTGGGTCAAGGGCCATGCCGGCGATCCCGACAACGAACGCGCCGACATGCTGGCCAACGAAGCGATCAGCCTGCTGCGGTCAGGGCGCGAGGCCTGAGCGCAAGCCGCACTTGACGCCGCGATTTCGCCTGCCAGATTGTATGTCGTTCCAAAGCGTTGCGCCGGGTTTTCGACAGATGACGGGAATGATCTGGCGCTATCTGCTGTGCAGCCTCGTGTTGCTCCCCACCAGCCCGGCAATCGCCGCGTGGCGCGTTGCCGAATCCGACCATTTCCGGGTCTATGGCGAACAGTCCGAAACGCAGCTGCGCGAGCGCGCGGCGCTGCTCGAGGACTATTCGGCGTTGCTCCGGCTGCTGACCAACGGCACCGGTGATGTTGCCGGCGCACCGCGGCTCGATGTCTTTCTCGTCGGCGACATTGCCGAGACACGGCCGTTCGGGCGGCTCGATCGCTATGTCGGCGGCTATTATACCGCGAGCGCCGGCCGCATCGCCGCCTTTGCCGAAACCGGCGAGTTCGGCCAGACCATCCTGCTCCACGAATACACGCATCATTTCATGCTGGGGAACACCGGCGTCGCCTATCCGAAATGGTATGTCGAAGGCTTTGCCGAATATTTCTCGACCGCGCAGTTCAAGCCCAAGACCATCGAATTCGGATCGGTGTCGCGCGGCCGGGCGCTGCAGCTGGCGCGCGGCAACTGGCTGCCACTGACCCGCGTGCTGGCGCGTGATCCGCAGCTGAAGGGCGGCGAGGAAATCTCGGCCTTTTATGCCGAAAGCTGGCTGCTCAGCCATTATCTGCAGCGCATGCCCGGCCAGACCGAAAAGCTGCGCGCCTATCTGCGCGCGGTTGCCGCCGGCGCCGATCCGCTGGCGGCGTTCCAGCAGCATGTCGATCCCGATATCCGGCATTTCGAACGCCAGCTGAAATCCTATATGAGCAGCCGCGACATCACCTATTCGCGCTTCGACCGCCCGGCGGCGACCCCGGCGAGCATCACGGTCACCGCGCTGCCGCCATCGGCCGATGCCGTGCTGCTGAAACTTACGTCACTGGAACTGTCGGTGCCGCGGGATCCGGCCAAGGCGCTGGCCGCGACCCGCGCCGCCGCAGCGCGATTCCCCGGCGATCCGCTCGCCG
>JBBQKM010000304.1:0-3826 GCA_038326915.1 Sphingomonadales bacterium | reverse complement strand
GTCTCGCGCGGCGGCCGAGGATCCCTGTTTTGAGCGACGAAACCAACCAGCTTCCCGCCGACTATGATGCCGATTCGATCAAGGTGCTGCGCGGGCTCGACGCCGTGCGCAAACGCCCCGGCATGTACATCGGCGATACCGATGACGGTTCGGGCCTGCACCACATGGTCTTCGAAGTCAGCGACAACGCAATCGACGAGGCGCTCGCCGGCTATTGCGACATCATCAACATCGTCCTCAATCCCGATGGCTCGGTCAGCGTCACCGACAATGGCCGCGGCATCCCGACCGGCATCCACAGCGAGGAAGGCGTGTCGGCCGCCGAGGTCATCATGACCCAGCTCCACGCCGGCGGAAAATTCGAAAACAGCGACGCCAATGCCTACAAGGTGTCGGGCGGCCTGCACGGTGTCGGAGTCTCGGTCGTCAACGCGCTCAGCGAATGGCTCGAGCTGACGATCTGGCGCGACGGCCAGGAACATTGGATGCGGTTCCGCCACGGCGATGCCGAGGCGCCGCTGAAGATCACCGGCCTGGCGCCTACGACCGACAAGGGCGCCAAGCGCGGCACCATGGTGACGTTCCTGCCGTCGCCCGCCACCTTCAAGATCATCGAGTTCGATTTCGCCAAGCTCGAGCATCGCTTCCGCGAGCTGGCGTTCCTCAATTCGGGCGTCCGCCTGCACCTTACCGACGGCCGCCACGCCGAAGGCCAGACGATCGAGCTCTACTACGAAGGTGGTATCGCCGCCTTCGTCCAGTATCTCGACAAGTCGAAGACGCCGCTGATCGCATCGCCGGTCGCCATCCATGGCCAGTCGGGCGACATCGGCATCGACGTCGCGCTCGAATGGAACGACAGCTATTACGAACAGGTCCTCTGTTTCACCAACAACATCCCGCAGCGCGACGGCGGCACGCACCTTGCGGCCTTCCGCGCCGCGCTGACCCGCACGCTCAACAACTATGCCGAAAGCAGCGGCGCGCTGAAAAAGGAAAAGGTCACGCTGACCGGCGACGACATGCGCGAAGGGCTGACCGCGATCGTGTCGGTCAAGCTGCCCGATCCGAAATTTTCGTCGCAGACCAAGGACAAGCTGGTTTCATCCGAAGTCCGGCAACCTCTTGAAGCCCTCATCGCCGACAAGCTGGCCATCTGGCTGGAAGAAAACCCCGCCCACGCCCGCACCATCATGGCCAAGATCATCGACGCCGCCGCAGCACGCGAGGCCGCCAAGAAGGCGCGCGACCTGACACGCCGCAAGGGCGCGCTCGATATCGCCAGCCTGCCCGGCAAGCTCGCCGACTGCCAGGAGCGCGATCCCGCCAAGTCCGAGCTGTTCCTCGTCGAGGGTGATTCGGCCGGCGGTTCCGCCAAGCAGGGCCGCAACCGCCAGTTCCAGGCGATCCTGCCGCTGCGCGGCAAGATCCTCAACGTCGAGCGCGCGCGATTTGACCGGATGCTCAGCAGCCGCGAAATCGGCACGATGATCCAGGCGCTCGGCACCGGCATCGGCCGCGACGAGTTCAAGCTGGAAAAGCTGCGCTACCACAAGATCGTCATCATGACCGACGCCGATGTCGATGGCGCGCATATCCGCACGCTCTTGCTCACCTTCTTCTATCGCCAGATGCCCGAGCTCATCAAAAACGGCCATCTCTTCATCGCCCAGCCGCCCCTGTACAAGGTCATGCGCGGCCGATCGGAAGTCTATCTCAAGGACAATCCGGCGCTGGAGGATTATCTGATCGACGCCGGCCTGGGCGGGCTGGTGCTGCAGACACCGTCGGGCCCGCGGTCGGAACGTGACCTGCGCTCGGTCGTCGACCATGCCCGCAAGCTGCGCGCGCTGATGGATTACGTGCCGAAACGCTATCCGGCGCATGTCATCGAGGCGCTGGCGCTGTCGGGCGGGCTCGAACCCGGCCTATCGGATGCCGCCGCCCGCGCCGCCGCCGCCGCAACCGCCGCCTGGCTGACCCAGGCCGACACCGACAAGGCGAGCTGGACCGCCGAGCCGGCAGCCGAAGGCGGTTACCACCTGCGCCGTGACTGGCGCGGCGTCGCCGACCATCACATCATCGACGCCGGCTTCCTCGCGTCACCCGAATCGCCGCGACTGCACACGCTGGCGATGCAGGAAGCTGCCAGCTACGCCGGGTCGGCGATGCTCGGCGACCGCCGCATCACCCGGCCGTCCGACCTGTTGCAGGCGATCCTCGATTCGGGCCGCAAGGGCCTCAGCGTCCAGCGCTACAAGGGCCTCGGCGAAATGAACGCCGAACAATTGTGGGAAACGACGCTCGATCCCGCCGCCCGCACGCTGCTGCGCGTCGACGCCGACGAAGCCGACCTCGCCGACGACATCTTCACCAAGCTGATGGGCGACGTCGTCGAACCGCGGCGGGCCTTCATCCAGGACAATGCGCTGAACGTCGCCAACCTCGACGTCTGATCGGGGCGGGTTGTAAGGGCCTCCGGCGGCTGGGGCCGTCGGCCCCAGACCCCAGTTGTCATGTGGCGCCCAACGTGACGATAGGTGCCGCCTGAGGTCGATCGCATTCAAGTTGAATCGTTATCCCCGCGCAGGCGGGGATCCATCGCCGGACCGTGGTCACGATTGCCATGGCCGGGGTGATGGACCCCCGCCTACGCGGGGGTGACGGCAACTTTCAGTTTTTCCGCAATCGAACCAGACCATCAAAAAGGGGTCTGGGGCCGACGGCCCCAGCCGCCGGAGGCCCTGTTCCCTCCTCAGCCCTGACCAGCCACCTCACCCCGCACGATCGCCGCCCCCGCCGCCATCGCCTGCATCTTGCCGTACGCCACGGCGCGCGGCAGGTATTTCATGCCGCAGTCGGGCGCGACGATGATCTTGGCGGCGTCGACATGGGGCAGTGCCTTGCGGATACGCGCCGCGACGGTTTCGGCGGTTTCGATCTCATGCGTCGACAGGTCGATGACGCCGAGGATGATCGATTTGCCACGCAGGTTTTCGAGCACCTGGGTGTCGAGGTTCGACTGGGCGGTTTCGAGGCTGATCTGCGCCACGGTCGATCCGGCGAGTTCGGGCAGGAAGTTATAGCCGCTCGGGCGTTCATGGATGATCGCGGCATAGCCGAAGCAGATGTGGAGTGCGGTCTGGCCGGTGATGCCGGCGAGCGCGGCGTTGACCGCCTCGAGGCCATATTCGCGCGCCGCGTCGGGGCGCGCCTGCATATAGGGTTCATCGATCTGCACGATATCGGCGCCGGCGGCGAACAGGTCGCGGATTTCGGCGTTGACCGCTTCGGCATAATCGAGCGCCATTTCGCGCAGCGACGGATAGAAATCATTCTGCGCCTGCTGCGCCATGGTGAACGGGCCGGGCACGGTGATCTTGATCATCCGGTCGGTGTTGGCGCGCAGGAAGGCGACATCGCGGGTTTCGACGGCGTGGCGGCGGCGGATGCGGCCGGTGACGCGCGGCACCGGATTGGGGTGGCCCGAACGATCGAGCGCCATCCCCGGATTGTCGAGATCGACGCCATCGAGCGCGGTCGCAAAACGGTTCGAATAGCTTTCGCGGCGCATCTCGCCATCGGTGATGATGTCGAGCCCGGCGCGTTCCTGGTCGCGGATGGCGATCAGCGTCGCATCATCCTGCGCCGCATCGAGATATTCGGGCTGGACGCGCCACAGTTCGCGCGCGCGGACGGGCGGCGGAACGCGGCCGGCGTGTTTTTCACGGTCGATCAGCCAATCGGGCGGGGGGTAGGAGCCTACGCGCGAGGTGGTAAACCGCATGGGCGGGGCCTTTCTGAGGGCGGGACCAACTCCCTCCCC
>JBBQKM010000303.1:0-3835 GCA_038326915.1 Sphingomonadales bacterium | reverse complement strand
CGACGACCATGTCCTCGGCGGCAAGATCGGCGGCGAGCTGGCGGGCAAAGCGTGTTCCGGCAGCGCTGGCGTTGCGGGCGCCGACGATGGCGACTGCGGGGCGATCGAGCAGCCCCGGATCGCCGCGTGCCGCCAGCACCGGCGGCGCCGTTTCAAGCGCCGCAAGCAGGGCCGGATAGGCCGGCGTGCCGATGAAAACCGGCACGGCACCGATACGCGCCAGCGCTGCCAGTTCGGCCTCGGCAACGGCAGCGCTGGTGATCGCCAGCGTGCGCTGGCCGCGCCGTGCCAGGTCGGGCAGCGCCTGCAGCGCCGCCTCGGCACTGCCGAAACGCGCGACAAGCTGGCGATAGGTGACGGGGCCGATGCTGTCGGTCCGGATCAGCCGCAGGCGGGCGACCGCATCGGCCGGGATCACTTCGCCCCGATCCGGCTCTCGGTGCCGGCGCGCAGCCGGGCGATATTGTCCCGATGCTTCCAGAACAGGATTGCCGCCATGATCGCCAGCGCGATTGCCGAATGCGGCGCCCCCAGTGTTGCCGCGGCCACAGGTGCCGCCACCGCCGCGAGCAGCCCGCCCACCGATGAATAGCGCGTCGCCAACGCGCCACCGACCCAGGCGACGAGCGCCGCGACCCCAGCCAGCGGCACCGCCGCAAGCGCCACCCCGAGCAGCGTCGCGACGCCCTTGCCGCCCTGGAATTTCAGCCAGATCGGGAAACAATGCCCCATGAAGGCGCAGAATCCGGCAGTGATCGCCACCTGTTCGCCGCCGAAGTGCTGGGCCAGCAGCACCGCCACGGCGCCCTTGCCGGCATCGAGCAGCAGCGTTGCCGCCGCCAGCGCCTTGTTGCCGGTGCGCAGCACGTTGGTCGTGCCGATATTGCCCGATCCGACCTTGCGGATGTCGACACCGATCATCCGCGTCAGCAACAACCCAAAGGGTATGCTGCCGAGCAGATAGCCGACCAGACCCCAGATAGAACTCGCCCCCATGGCCCCGTTCTAGCGCCGGACGCCGCGGTTTGAAAGCCCGGCAAACGCCCCTATGCTATTCCTGACAATGCGGTGGGGGCGGCAAGGCCATGACAATCCGGCGATTCTTTATTGGTGCCATTGCGGTGGTGATCGCCGCACCGGCGCTGGCGGCGGGCATGTTGCCGACCCCGGCGCTGTCGGCAGCCGAGGCCGCCGGCCCCTACCCGCTGCTCGTCATCCGCGGCGCCACCATCATCACCGGCAATGGCGGCCCGCCCTATGGCCCGGCCGATATCGTCATCCGGGACGGCCGCATCGCCGAAATCCGCAGCGCCGGCACGCCGGGCCTGCCGATCGCGGCCAACCGCGAGCCGCGCGGCGCGGTGCGCGAGATCGACGCGACGGGCATGTATGTGCTGCCCGGCTTTGTCGACATGCACGGCCACAATGGCGACCCCGACAAGGCGCCCGACCCAAGCTACGCCTATCGCCTGTGGCTGGCGCATGGCGTCACCACCGTGCGCGGTGTGTCGATGTTCGGCGGCGATGTCGCCCACGCCGTCGACGACAAGCGCCGCAGCGCTGCCGGCGAAATCACCGCGCCGCGCATCTATGTCTACCAGACGCTGGGTTCGGGCTGGAGCGGCGGGCGGGTGCAAACACCGGAAAAGGCGCGCGAATGGGTACGCTGGGCAGCCAAGGCGGGCGTCGACGGCATCAAGTTCTTCAATCGCGGCGACGAAACCCCGGCGATCGACCGCGCCGCCATCGATGAGGCGAAGAAGCTCGGCCTTGGCACCGTGGCGCATCTGTCGCAGCCCAATGTCGCCGAATTCAACGCCCGCGACGCGGCTGCCGCGGGCCTGGGCACCGTCACGCATTTCTATGGCCATTTCGAAGCGCTGCTCAAGGACCGCCGCACCCAGGACACGCCGGCGGATTACAACTTCAACGACGAGCAGATGCGGTTCGGCGGCATCGCCGACATCTGGAACCAGATCGCCGAGCCGGGCGGGCCGGAATGGGTCGATTATCTGAAGGCGCAAAAGGCAACCGGCGTCACCTTCGATCCGACATTCAACATCTACAGCGCCAGCCGCGACCTGATGCGGGCGAAGAATGCCGACTGGCACGACCAATATGCGCTGCCGTCAATGACCGCCTATTATGAATCGAACCGCGACAACCACGGCTCATACTTCTTCGACTGGACGACGGCGCGCGAAGTGTCGTGGCGCAATTTCTACCAGCGCTACATGCGGCTGGTGAATGATTACAAGAATATGGGTGGCCGCGTCACCACGGGCTCCGACCCCGGTTTCATCTACCAGCTCTGGGGCTTCGGCTATATCCTCGAGCTCGAGATGCTGCAGGAGGCGGGCTTCTCGCCGCTCGAAGTCGTCCAGTCGGCGACGATCAACGGCGCCCGCACGCTCAATGATCCCAAGGGGCAGGAACCCGATTTCGGCCTCGTCCGCGTCGGCATGCGCGCCGATCTGGTCATCGCGCCGGAAAATCCGCTGCAGAACTTCAAGACGCTGTACGGCACGGGGTTTCCGCGGCTCAACGAGACGACGCAAAAGACCGATCGCGTCGGCGGCGTGCGCTGGACGATCAAGGACGGGATCGTCTTCGACGCCCCGGCGCTGCTCGCCAGCGTCCGCGACCAAGTGGCGCGCGAGAAAGCTGCCCTGCCGAAGTAACCTGTCACCCCGGCGCAGGCCGGGCCCGGGAACCACCGGCTGTCGGCACACCAGCCGACCAGCGGCCACGGCCTGTGGTTCATGGGTCCCGGCCTGCGCCGGGATGACAGATGGCGCTGTCCCCCCTAAACCCACGCCATGACCACGACGCTCCGCCTCGGCCTTGCCCAGTTGAACGCTGCCGTCGGCGATCTCGACGCCAACACCGACGCCATTCTCGCGGCGCGCGCGCAGGCCCCCGATGCCGACCTGCTCGTCACCCCCGAACTTTCGGTCATCGGCTACCCGCCCGAGGATCTGGTGCTCAAGCCGGCGCTCGTTGCCGCCGCCATGGAGCGCATCCAGCGCCTCGCCGCCGCCACCGCCGACGGTGGCCCGGCGCTGCTCGTCGGCGCCCCGCTTACCGAACATGGCCGGCTGTTCAACGCGGCCTTCATCCTCGATGGCGGCGCCATCGCCGGCATCACCCGCAAGCACGACCTGCCCAATTACGGCACCTTCGATGAAAAGCGCGTGTTCAGCGCCGGGCCGCTGCCCGGGCCGCTGCCGTTCCGCGGCGCCCGGCTCGGCATTCCGATCTGCGAGGACATCTGGACACCCGATGTCACCGAATGCCTCGCCGAAACCGGTGCCGAAATCCTGATCGTCCCCAACGGTTCCCCCTATGAAACCGGCAAGGACGATCGCCGCCTGTCGCTGTCGGTCGCCCGCGTCAGCGAAACCGGGCTGCCGCTCGTCTATCTCAACCGCGTCGGCGGCCAGGACGAGCTGGTCTTCGACGGCGCCAGCTTCATCCTCAACGCCGACCGCAAGCTCGCCCTCCAGCTTCCCGACTGGGAGGAGCGTGTTACCACCACGACGTGGACGCGCAGCCTGATCGGCCACCACTGGAGCTGCGCCCCGGGCGACATCGCCGCCCGCGACGAGGACCCCGCCGATATCTACCACGCCATGCTGCTCGCGCTCCGGGACTATGTGAACCGCAACCGCTTTCCCGGCGTCGTCCTCGGCCTGTCGGGCGGCATCGATTCGGCGCTGTCCGCCGCCGTCGCCGTCGATGCGCTGGGGCCCGACCGCGTCTGGTGCGTGATGATGCCGTCGCCCTATACCAGCCAGGACAGCCTGGAGGATGCCGCCGGCTGCGCGCAAATGCT
>JBBQKM010000302.1:0-3856 GCA_038326915.1 Sphingomonadales bacterium | reverse complement strand
CGCCATCAAGGCTGGCGCGTTCCGCGCGCATCCGTTCCGGCGGGTTGATCAGCGTCGCCGTGACGCCGGCCTTGCCCTGCTGCACCTCCAGCCCGAACGGCAGGGTGCCGCCCGGCAGCGCCAGCGCGACACGCCAGGTGCCGATCCAGGTGCGGGGCGATGCCGGCGCCGCGGCGACGACCGGTTGCACGAACAGCATGGCGATGGTGCCGGCAAAGACCAGCGCCGTCAGCCCGCGCCACAACCAGTGTTCGACCAGCGGACGCGGCGGCAGCATGATGCGCCGTGATTGCCGCTGCCGAACCATTTGTGTCATGCCTGCCCCCGCCTGCCAATCTGGCAGGCAAACCTATGCTTGTATGCCACGCTGGCAAGCCTTCACCATGGCGGCAGCGGCCACCAGATGGGAATCAGCGATTCTTCGCCGCCGCAAAGGCCTGCTATGCCGAGCGCCGCGCAGCCATGATCACGGCGCGGACCAGCGCCGCGGTGGCATCGACCAGCGGCACCGCGATATCGGCCTGCGCCAGCACCAGCGGCACCTCGGTACAGGCGGCGATGATGACATCGGCGCCCGCCGCCACCAGCCGTGCCGCCTCGGCGGCCAGCGCGGCGCCGACGCCCGCGCCGGTGTCGCCGGCCTTGATGGCAGTGACCAGCGGCTGCACGACGCCGCGATCGCAATCGAGCGCGGCGATGCCGGCCGCCGCCAGCCGGTCATGATAAAGACGCGCGTCGAGCGTCGCGCCGATGGCGATGATGCCGACACGCGCGGGTTGCCGCGCCTGCGCTTCGGCGACCGCGGCGGCCACCATGTCGATGAACGGCACCGGCACGGCGGCGATGATGTCGCCCGCCCAGCCATGCGCGGCGTTGCACGGCATCGCCATCACTTCGGCGCCCTGCGCCACCAGCCCGCGCGCCATCGCCGCCAGCACCGGGCCGGGCGATGGCCCCTGCCCCTGCCGCGCCGCGTTGCGATCGGGCACCTGGGGGTTGCTGTCGACGAACACGCGCGGGTGGTCGCTGTCCTGCGCAGCGCCCGCGGCCGCGACCAGCCGGGCCAAGAAATCGGCGGTTGCCGCCGGCCCCATGCCACCGATGACGCCGATCGGCCGCCAGTGCGTCACGGCGTCAATCGGCGCGGTTCAGCGCCGGATCGCGCAGGTCATGGGCATAGGCGTGCAGCGACGGGCTGCCGCCGGTGTGGACGAACAGCACCTTTTCACCCGCCTTGAACGTCCCGTCGCGGACCAGCGCGATCATCCCGGCCATCGCCTTGCCGGTATAGACGGGATCGAGCAGTATCCCCTCGCTGCGCGCCAGCAGGCGCACGGCGGCGACCATGTCCGCCGTCGGCAGCGAATAGCCGGGGCCGACCCAGGCATCGAGCGCGACCACGGTTTCGCGCGCCGGCGCCGGGGTGCCCATCAGCGCCGCGGTCGCGACCGCCAGCTTGTGGACATTGCCCTCCTGCTCCGCCTGCGGCCGGCGGACGTTGATGCCGGTCAGCGGGATATCGGCATTGAGCGCCACCAGCCCGGCGAGCAGCCCGGCATGGGTGCCGGCGCTGCCGCTGGCGACGACGATATGATCGAAGGCCACACCCAGTTCGAACGACTGCGCCATGATTTCGGCCGCGCACGCCGCATAGCCGAGCGCCCCCAGCGCGTTGGAACCGCCACCGACGATGGCATAGGCCTTGCGGCCCGCCGCCGCGACCGCCGACACCTCGATCGCCATTTCGGCAGCGAGATCGGTGCCCAGCGGCACCTTGCGGATGGTTTCGGCACCCATCAGGTCGAACAGCAGATTGTTGCCCAGCGCTTCGGCGCTGTAGGTTTCGGGAACGCGTTCCTCGATGATCAGCCGGCAGTGCAGGCCCTCCTTGGCGGCCGCGGCCAGCGTCAGCCGGCAATGGTTGGATTGCGGCGCACCGACGGTGACCAGCGTGTCACAGCCGTGCGCAATGGCGTCGGCGACGAGGAATTCGAGCTTGCGGGTCTTGTTGCCGCCGGCCGCGAGCCCGAGCAGGTCGTCGCGCTTGATCCACAGTTCGGCACCGCCGAGTGCGGCGGTAAAGCGCGGCATCGGTTCGAGTGGCGTGAAGCCGGGGGTATAGCGGCGGCGGGGAAAGCGTGCGAGGTTCATGCGGCCAGCCCATGCCCCGCCTGCCGCGCCAGTGCAACCGGCGGCGGGTTGGGGCATTGCAGCACAGAGGATCAAAATGCCCGACGTGCACATTCCCACTGCTTATGCGATCGCCTGGGCGGTCGGGTTGTGCCTTGTCGGCGGCCTGATGACGCCGCGCGGTGACTGGTACGAGAAACTGAAGAAACCGACGTGGCAGCCGCCGGGCTGGCTGTTCGGCCCCGCCTGAACCACGATCCTGGGGCTTGCCGCCTGGGCCGGCGTGCGCGCCTGGGGCGCCGCGACGCCGGCGCAGCAGCCCGATGTGCTGATCGCCTTTGCCGTCAACGGCGTGTTCCACCTGGCGTGGAGCCCGCTGTTCTTTCGGGCACAGCGCCCCGACTGGGCATTGGGCGAAGTGCCGTTCCTCTGGGCCTCGGTGCTGGCGATGATCGTCGCGCTGGCGCCGATCGATCCGCTCGCCCCCGTGCTGCTGGCGCCGTACATCCTGTGGGTCAGCTTTGCGACGTTCCTCAACTGGACGATCGTGCGGCTCAATCCACGCCCTCTGGCGGCGGTGCGGCCCGCGGGCTAGGGATCGCCCGGCAACAGGGGGGCGCGTGATGTACAAGGCCGTGATCTGGGATTTCGGCGGGGTCATCACCTCGTCGCCGTTCGATGCCTTCAACCGTTACGAGGCAACGCGCGGCCTGCCGCATGATTTCATCCGCGGCGTCAACGCGCGCAACCCCGACAGCAATGCCTGGGCACGGCTCGAACGCAGCGAGATCGATGCCGATGGCTTCGACACGCTGTTCGCTGCCGAAGCGCAGGCGCTGGGCCATGATGTGCGTGGGCGCGCCGTGCTCGACCTGCTGTCCGGCGATATCCGCCCGGCGATGGTCGCCGCCCTCGATGCCTGCCGCGCCGCTGGCTACCGACTGGGCTGCATCACCAACAATGCGAACGTCGGGACAGGTGCCGGCATGACCAGCGACCCGGCCAAGGCCGCCGCCGTCGCCGCCATCCTCGCGCGCTTCGACCATGTCATCGAAAGCAGCAAGGTTGCGTTGCGCAAGCCCGACCCGCGCATCTACCTGATGATGTGCGAAACCCTCGCGCTGGCGCCAGCGGTCTGCATCTACCTCGACGACCTCGGCATCAACTGCAAACCGGCCGCCGCGCTCGGCATGACGGCGATCAAGGTAGGCAGCGAACACCAGGCGCTGGACGATCTGGGATCGTTGCTGGGTCTGGACCTCGCCAATGGTGCCCGGGGGCGGATTTGAACCACCGACACGGGGATTTTCAATTGCCGGAAAGCGGGGTCCAGATGGTTCCGAAAACGACTAAAAACGGCCGAAATCAATAATTTATTCGGAATCATACTTTCCGGAACATACCCAGAACTTCCCAAGAATTCCTGGCACGACTCACCAGGAATTCACCAGACTTTTTGGCACTGGTTTGAGTGTTTGGAGAACATGAATCGGCCACCCTGTCGTTTCACCACATCGTCCAATCGAAGGCCATCCATCGTTTGCAGCGGCAAATTGCAACTCGGTTCAGCAAAAGGCGATTGGTCGCTTTGAACACGAAGCGAGGGTGAGCTATGTCCGCTTTGCGCCCTATTTCGGTCGTTAGGCCAATCGCCAGCGTCTCCCGAAAGCGGTCATAGAGGCTACGCTGCTGTAATATGCGCTTTAGTCGACACCGAATGGCTTTT
>JBBQKM010000301.1:0-3894 GCA_038326915.1 Sphingomonadales bacterium | reverse complement strand
AGCCATGAACGCGATCTGCTCAACAATGTCGTCGATTGCATCCTGCATCTCGAACAGGGCAAGATCACCCTCTACCCCGGCGGCTATGACGATTTCGAACGCCAGCGCGCCGAACGGCTGGCGCAGTTGGCGAGTGCGCGCGAGGCGCAGGCGGCGCAGCGCGCCAAGCTGCAGGATTATGTCGCACGCAACAGCGCCCGGGCCAGCACCGCCAAGCAGGCGCAGTCACGGCAAAAGGCGCTCGCCAAGATGCAGCCGATCGCCGAGGCGGTGACCGATCCGACGCTCGTTTTCAACTTCCCGTCGCCACAGGCCCTGAAGCCGCCACTGGTCCAGCTCGACCATGCGTCGGTAGGCTATGACGGGCGCGCGATCCTCGAACAGATCGACCTGCGCCTCGATCCCGATGACCGGCTGGCGCTGCTGGGCCGCAACGGCAACGGCAAGACGACGCTGGCGCGGCTGCTGTCGGGGCAATTGCCGCCGATGGAGGGCACCAAGCACGCGCCGGGCAAGCTGCGCGTCGGCTATTTCACCCAGTATCAGGTCGAGGAGCTCGACAGCGACGACACGCCGCTCGAGCATATGAGCCGGCTGATGAGGGGCGCCAACCCGTCGCAGGTTCGCGCGCAACTTGGCCGTTTCGGCTTTTCGGGTGCGATGGCGGAACAAAAAGTCGGCAAGATGTCGGGTGGCGAAAAGGCCCGGCTGGCGCTGGCGCTGATTACCCGCGATGCGCCGCACCTGCTGATCCTCGATGAACCGACCAACCACCTCGATGTCGACACGCGCGAGGCGCTCGTCCAGGCGCTTAACGATTATGAAGGCGCCGTGGTCGTCGTCAGCCACGATCGCCACATGATCGAGGCGAGCGCTGACCGGTTGGTGCTGGTCGACGCCGGTCGCGCCACCGAATTTGCCGGCAGCCTCGACGACTATACCGATACCATCCTCGGCAAGGGCCCGGCGTCGCCGGAGGGCGGCAAGTCCAAGGGCAACAAGAAGGACGATCGCAAGGCCGCGGCGGCCGCGCGCGAAGCGGCATCCGGGCTGCGCACGACGGTCAAGGATGCCGAGGCCGAAACCGCCCGGCTGACGGCGCGCATCGCCGAAATCGACAGCGCGCTCGCCGATCCCAAAACCGCCAATGCGTCGGATCGTCATCGCCCGGCGAGCGACCTGATGCGGCTGCGCGGCGAAACCGAAAAGCAGCTTGCCGCCAGCGAGGCGAAATGGCTGGCAGCGAGCGAAGCGCTCGAAGCCGCGATGGCCTGACCTTGCTGACTTTGGGCGGAGCCGAAACGCCACACCGGCATTTGGCCATTGCACAATGTCGCCAACTTGGCTTTGCTGTGCATTATCAGGACTGCCCGAGGGAGAACGACCGATGCGCATGACCGCTTTGCTGCTTGCCGCCACCATGACGATCGCTGCCGCCGCGCCGGCGCTGGCCGCCGATCCGATCGCCGCCCGCCAGGCGATCATGAAGCAGAATGGCAAGGATACCAAGGCGCTGGTCGGCTTTCTGAAGGGCGAAACCCCCTATGACGCCGCCGCTGTCACCGCGCTGTTCACCAGCATGAACGCCGGGGCGAAGGCGTTCGGCACAAATTTCCCGCCGACATCAAAGACCGGCGGCAAGACCGAGGCCGCACCGGCGATCTGGGAAAAGCCGGCGGAGTTCAAGGCGGCGGTTGCCAAGTTCCAGGCCGATACCGGCGCCGCGGCTGCCGCCAAACCGGCCAGCCTCGACGCGATGAAGCCGCTGTTCGGCCAGGTCACGGCGAACTGCAAGAGCTGCCACGAAAGCTTCCGCGTGAAAGAGCAATAGCGGCAGCACTAGCCGATGCGCCGCCTGCTGATCAGCCTGGTCGCCCTCGTCCTGTTTGCGACATGGCTGTTCGGCATGTTGACGAGGCCGCAGCTCCTGCCGGCACACGATATTGCCGCAGCCACCAGCGGCGATGCGGCCCGCGGCGCCAGTGTCTTCTGGGCCGGCGGCTGTGCCTCGTGCCATGCGGCGGTGGGCGCCAAGGGCGATGACCGGCTGCGACTGGGCGGGCGCCCTTTGGCGACGCCGTTCGGCATTTTCCAATCGCCGAATATTTCCGCCGATCCGATCGATGGCATCGGCGGCTGGCGGCTCGAAAACTTCGCCAATGCCATGCAGCGCGGCGTCGACCCCGCGCGCAACCATTTGTATCCGGCATTTCCGTACAGTTCGTACGTCAATATGACGCCGGGCGATATTGCCGACCTGTTCGCCTTCATCAAGACGCTGCCGCGCGTTACCGGCAGGGCGCCAGAAACTGAGCTGAAGTTCCCCTACAACATTCGCCGCGGCATCGGCCTGTGGAAGCTGATGTATCTCGACAGTGGCCCGATCGTGGCGCTGCCGGCCCAGGACGCGCTGGCGCAGCGCGGGCGCTACCTCGTCGAAGGCGCCGCCCATTGCGGCCAGTGCCATACGCCGCGCTCCCTCGGCGGGCTCGGCGGGCTCGATACCGCGCGCTGGCTCGGCGGTGCACCAAATCCGGAAGGGAAGGGCCGGATCCCCAACATAACGCCGGCGAAATCCGGCATCGGCGGCTGGTCGGCGGCCGAGATCGAAACCTATCTCGAAACCGGCTTCACGCCCGATTACGACAGTGTCGGCGGCAGCATGGTCGAGGTCCAGCAGAACATGGCCAGGCTGCCCAAGGCCGACCGTGCGGCGATCGCCGCCTATCTCAAGGCCATCCCGGCGGTTGAAGATTAGCCGGCGATCATTTCGCGTGCGGCAGCGATGATCGCCGTCGGCAGGAACGGTTTCTTGAAAAAGCGCGCGCCTTCAACGAGTTTGGGTGCATCGGGGGAATAGCCGGTGGCATAGATCACCGGCAGCTGCGGGCGCAATGCGCGGGCGCGCTGCGCCACCGTCCAGCCATCGATGCTGTTGAACAGGCTGATATCGGTGAACAGCAGGTCGATTTCAGGGTGCGCGGCAACCAGTGCCAGCGCGGTTTCGCCATCGCCGGCGGTCAGCACGACAAAGCCGGCATCCTCGAATTCCATGGCGCTGACCTCGCGGACCAAGGCCTCGTCCTCGACGATCAGGATGGTCGGCCGGGCCGGCATCGCGGCGGGTGCGGTCATCATGCCTCCTCGTCGGCAATGGCGCGCGGCAGCGACAGGCAGATGCTGGTGCCGGCGCCCGGGGTCGATCGGATGGTGACATCACCGCCCGACTGGCTGGCAAAGCCATAAACCTGGCTCAGCCCGAGGCCGCTGCCATGACCAGTCGCCTTGGTAGTGAAAAACGGTTCGAAGGCGCGCGCGGCGGTATCGCTGTCCATGCCGGTGCCGGTGTCGCTGATTTCGAGCAGGACGTTGCCGGAGTCGGTGCCGTTGCGGGTGCAGATCGACAAGCTGCCACCGTCGGGCATCGCATCGCGGGCGTTGACGATCAGGTTGAGCACGGCATTTTCACACTGGCCGCGATCGACGCGGACCGGCCAGAGATTGTCGGCGAGATGGCTTTCGATGCGGACCAGCGGATTGAGCGTGCGGCCGAAAAATCCGATGCTGTCGGCGACGATGGCGTTGAGATCGTGCGTCTGTGGTTGCAGCGGCTGGCGGCGGGCAAAGGCCAGCAACTGGTCGGTCAGCCGGGCGGCGCGATCGGCGCCGGTCTGGGCGCTGTCGAGCGCGCCGGCGAGCCGCGGATCGCCGCCACTCACCCGGCGGGCGCGATCGATATTAGCGACGACAATGGTCAGCAGATTGTTGAAATCATGCGCGATGCCGCCGGTAAGCTGGCCCAGCGCTTCCATTTTCTGGGCCTGACGCAGCATCGCCTCGGCGCGCTCGCGTTCGGTCGTCGCCTCGTGCAGCGCTGCCAGTGCCGCATCGCGC
>JBBQKM010000300.1:0-3917 GCA_038326915.1 Sphingomonadales bacterium | reverse complement strand
CGCCGACAGCCCATGCGCGATCGCCGGGTTGATCGTGTATTTGGCGACATAGCGCCGGGCGCGGAGGTTATCGGCTGCGCCATCACCGGGCAGGCCGCCCCGCTGCTGCTTCATCTTGTCGGCGGTCTGCCAGCAGCGGATAATGGTTTCCCCCACCCGCCCCATCGCCTGGCTGTCGGACGACATCATCGAAAAGGCGCCGAGATCGTGGAGAATATCCTCGGCAGCGATGGTTTCCTTGCGAATGCGGCTTTCGGCGAAGGCCACATCCTCGGCAATGCGCGGGTCGAGGTGGTGGCAGACCATCAGCATGTCGAGATGCTCGTCGAGCGTGTTGACGGTGTAGGGCCGCGTCGGATTGGTCGACGACGGCAGCACATTGGCCAGCGACGCCAGCCGAATGATATCGGGCGCATGGCCGCCGCCGGCGCCTTCGGTGTGGAAACTGTGGATGGTGCGGCCCTTGAACGCCGCAATCGTGTCCTCGACAAAGCCGCTTTCGTTGAGAGTGTCGCTATGCAGCGTCACCTGCACGTCATGGGCGTCGGCAACCGACAGGCAATTGTCGATCGATGCCGGGGTCGTGCCCCAATCCTCGTGCAGCTTGAGCACGCCGGCGCCGGCGCGGACCATTTCGACCAGCGCGTCGGGCCGGCTGGCATTGCCCTTCGCCGAAACGGCAAAGTTCATCGGCAGCGTTTCGAGCGCCTGCAGCATCCGCCCGATATGCCAGGCACCCGGCGTGCAGGTGGTGGCGAGCGTGCCGTGCGACGGCCCGGTGCCGCCGCCGATGATCGTGGTGACGCCGGCGCACAGCGCCTCCTCGACCTGCTGCGGGCAGATGAAATGGACATGCGCATCGATGGCGCCGGCGGTGACGATCTTGCCCTCGGCGGCAATGATGTCGGTATCCGGGCCGATGATGATGTCAACGCCCGATTGCACATCGGGGTTGCCGGCCTTGCCGATGTGGCTGATGCGGCCGCCGGTGATGCCGATATCGGCCTTGATGACCCCCCAGTGGTCGAGGATGACGGCGTTGGTGATGACGGTATCGACCGCGCCGTCGGCTTGGGCGCGCTGGCTTTGCCCCATGCCGTCACGGATGACCTTGCCGCCGCCGAACTTGACCTCCTCGCCATACAGCGTGCGGTCGGCCTCGACCTCGATCAGCAGGCCGGAATCGGCGAGGCGGATGCGGTCGCCGGTGGTCGGCCCGAACATCCCGGCATAGGCGCGGCGGGTCAGGCGCACGCTCATAGCGCGCCGCCGACCTGGCCGCAAAAGCCCCAGACGATGCGGTCGCCGCCATAAGGGATCAGCGCGACATCGCGGGTCTGGCCGGGTTCGAAACGGATCGCGGTGCCGGCGGCGATATCGAGCCGCTGGCCGCGCGCCGCGGCTCGGTCGAATGCCAGCGCCGGATTGGTCTCGGCGAAATGGAAATGGCTGCCGACCTGGACCGGGCGATCGCCGGTGTTGGCGACGGTCAGCACCGTCACCGGGCGCCCGGCGTTCAGTTCGATATCGCCCGCGGCAGTGATGATTTCACCCGGAATCATCGTATCGGCCGGTGGACAGTGACGAGCTTGGTGCCGTCGGGAAAGGTGGCTTCGACCTGCACGCTTTCGATCATCTCGGGCACGCCTGGCATGACCTGGTCGCGGGTCAACACATGGCCGCCGCTGGCCATCAATTCGGCAACGCGCACCCCATCGCGCGCGCCCTCGACAACATGGTCGGCGATCAGCGCCACGGCCTCGGGATGGTTGAGCTTCACCCCGCGCTCGAGCCGCTTGCGCGCCACGATCGCCGCCATGGCGACGAGCAGCTTGTCCTTCTCGCGCGGGGTCAGGTTCATCTCAGCAATGCCACACATTCGGCATGGCGTCGGCATGGCCGCCCGCCGCCGCGCGCAGCCCGGCCGCCAGCCGCATCACCGTCCGCCGCAGCGCCGCCGTATCGGCCGACAACAGCCGCACGATCAACAATCCGTCGAAACTCGTGGCACCGCCCGCGCCACCGGCGATCAACGCGCGCGCCAGTTCCAGATGATCCGCCGCATCCGCCCCGACATAGAGCAACGTGGCACACGAACAGGCCCCGCCAAAGCCGAACGGCGCCGCCATCTGCGCCGCGATATCGCCATTGAGGCGCAGCGCATCGACCCAGACCAGCCGACCGTCACGGCGGATGCGCCAGCTGTCGTGGACGCGACCGGTGCGCAGCGTCTCGCCCATCGCGGTGCGCCCGAACACCAGGCTTTCGACCGCCAGCAGCCGGCCTGTCGGTGCCACATCGGCCTCGAAACTGCGCCGCACGCGGGTGCCTTCGAACAGGATCGCTTCCTGCGCCAGCCATTCGGCCCAACCGCCGGCGGCGACAGCAACATGCGTTTCGATGGCGATATCGGCATCGCCCGGCAGCACGCGGTACAGCCGCTCGGCGGCCTGGGTGGTCAGCGTCGCCGCCGCGCCAGCCGCCACGGCGAGCTCGACGCGGATGCGGTCGCCGCCGGTCAGCCCGCCGGTGGTGGTGATCGAAACCGCCTGCAACGGCTCGCCGGGTTCGCCATCAGGGAACAGCAACCGGCACGGCGCGCGCTGGTACAGGTCGGCAAGGCCGGCAGCACCCACCGCCAACCGCGCCGCGCCATCGACGCGCTGGTGGCGCTGGCCGGCGCCGGCGCCCGCTGCTGCATATGGTTCGACCCGCATCGCGGCAGGATTGGCCCCGCCGCGGCGTTCGTCAACATGGGGCAAATGACGTAGTGACGCGAAACAGCGCTAAAGCGGCTTGGTGACGTCGACGACGGTCTTTTCGGGCTTGTAGCGCGTCTTGCCCGCCGGCGTGTCGGCACCATGCTCGGTGGTCACGTCGCTGAGATAATGCGCCTGGGTGATGCCTTTCTTGCGCATCGCGATGCCGGTCAGGCAGGCGTGCATGATGAAATTGGCGTTGAGCGGCGTCCGGTACGAAACGTCCAATTGCGGCGCGACCTCGACGATTTCAAAACCGATGATATCGGTTTCGGCGCACAGCCGCCGCACGATCGGGATTGCCTCGCGCATCGTCAGCCCGCCTGGCACCGGCGTTCCCGTGCCGGTCACGAACGCCGGGTCGAGGACATCGACGTCGAAGCTGACATACATCTTCTTGCCGGTCTCCTTCGCCTCCTTGACGGCGCGCTCCATGACGACATTCCAGCCCGATTTCTCGACCTCGGGCATGGCGTGGTAGCGCACGCCATTGTCACGCATCCATTCGAAACCTTCCGGCCCCGGCCACGGCCCGCGCAGGCCGACCTGGATATAGTTCCTGCCGATCACATGGCCTTCCTTGACGGCGCGGTACACCGGCTGGCCATGGGTGATGAAATGCTCGCCGCCCTTGCCGGCGTCATAATGGCTGTCGAAATGGACGACGCCGAAACTGCCCTTGCCATGGACATCGGCAAGCCCGGCAACATCGGAATATTCCAGGCTGTGATCGCCGCCGACGATAAACGGGATGGCGCCGGTTTTCGCGATTTCGGCAACCATTTCACGGACATGGCCCATCGTGCGTTCGGTCGACATATTGTCGACAGCGATGTCGCCATAATCGACGATGTTCAATTCGTCCGACGGATCGACCATCGTGTACATGTCGATGCCGCCGGCGCCATAGGTGGCGCGCATCGCCGCCGGCCCCGCCTTGGCGCCGCGATAGCCCGATCCCATGTCCAATGGCGCGCCGACGATGGCGACATCGACCTTGCCGGCCACCAGATCCTCGGGCGTGATGGCGACGGGGGCGTTGGCAAAGGTCTTGATGCCGGTTTCCCAGCGGCCGATGTAGCGATCGAGAAAGATCGGCCCCGGATCGCGTTTCGGGTTCATCGATTGCGGGCGCTTCGTCTTCCAGGCGTTGAAGCG
>JBBQKM010000299.1:0-3917 GCA_038326915.1 Sphingomonadales bacterium | reverse complement strand
GTCGCCTTCCAGCACGGCGATGCCCTTTTTGGCAAAGCTGTCGGCAACCTGCGGGCTGGCCATCGCACCCTTTTCATTGACCTTGCAGGTCAGGCACCAGTCGGCGGTCATGTACAGGAACACCGGCGTGCCGGCCGCCTGCAGCGCCGCCAGTTTTTCCGGCGAATAACGCTCGGCGTGCAGCCCTGCGGGTGCCGATGTGCCCTGCGCCTGCGCCGGCGTGGCAATCGGCAGCAGCGAGATAGCAAGGAACGCCACCAGCACTGCCGCACCGGCTGGAATCCACGCGGTATTGCCTTTGTGCTGGCGGCTGCCCAGCCACCACAGCAGCAGCCCCAGGCCCATCGCGCCGGCAAGCCCGCCGGTCATCCCCTCGACCCCCGCCTGGCGGCCAAGCACCCAGGCCAGCGCCAGCGCGGTCAGGAACATCGGCACCGACAGGATCGCGCGCAGCCGCGTCATCCACGCGCCGGGCCGCGGTAGCCGCCGCCGCAGCGCCGGCACGAAGCCGACGAGAAGGAAGGGGATGGCAATGCCCAGCCCCAGCCCGGCAAAAACCGCGATGGCGGCGAACGGCGGCAGCACCAGCGCCGCACCGAGCGCGCCGGCCATGAACGGCCCGGTGCACGGCGTGGCGACAAACGCCGCCAGCGCACCGGTGGCGAAACTGCCCATCATGCCGCCCTTGCGGATGGTGTCGTCGCCCAGCCCGCCGGTCGACAGGGTGATTTCGAACACGCCTGCCAGGTTCAGGGCAATCGCTGTCACCAGCAGCAACAGCCCGGTGATGACGCGCGGGTCCTGCAACTGGAACGCCCAGCCGACCTGCGACCCGGCGGCGCGCAGCAGCAGCACCAGGCCACCCAGCGCGGCGCAGACGATGATCACCCCGGCGGCATAGGCGAGTGCATCGCGCTGCGCCTCGCGCGCCGGCACGTTGCCGCTGGCGAGGCTGAGCGCCTTGAGGCTGAGGATCGGGAAGACGCACGGCATGATGTTGAGGATGATGCCGCCCAATATCGCACCGGCGATGATGAACGGCAGGCTGGGTGTCTCGGCCGCCGGGCGGTTGCCGGCGAGCGGCAGGCCTGCCGCCGGCACCTCGCCGGGCTGGGCGGTGAGGTCAAAGCCCAGCGGCTTTTCATCGCCCTCGCGTTCGACGCGCAGCACGCCGCGGATCGGGCCCTTGGCATCGGGCGACGCCGCGGTTTCGATCCGCAGCCGGTCGCCGGCCACTGTCACCGCCTGCGGCGCCGCATAATCGATGGCACCGTCTTCGAGCGGGTAGAAATAGGCGGCGCGCACCGTCGTCGGGGTGCCGAACGGCACGGCGAGCACAAAGCGTCCCTTGTCGGCCTTCCACGTCGCTGCCCAGGTCACCGGCTTGGGCAGCGCGGCGCGGGCCAGCGCGATCATGTAACCCTTTTCAGGGTCGGTGGCGCCGTCGCCGATGGTCAACGGCAGGCTGACGGTCGCGCTTTCGGGCACGCATTGTTCAAGACTGCAGACCAGCCAGTCGACCTTTACGCTGACCGTGAACGCCGCGCCCTTGGCCAGCGTCGTCGGCGGCGTCACCGTCGTCAGCAGCACGTTCGGCCGCGCGTAGACATAGTTCATCAGGCCCGACACGATCAGCGTATCGGGCACCGGATAGGCCAGCGGCGGCGGCGCCGGCATGCCATCGGGCAGGGTCCAGGCGACGCGCGTCGCGGCGCCGGCGTCGCCGGGGTTCGACCAATAGGTGTGCCAGCCGTCCTTGGGCGTCAACTGCAGCCCGATACTGAGCGGCTGGCCGGCCTGCGGATTGCGGCTTTCGGCGATGATCTCGAGCCGCGTGTGGGGTTGCTCCGAAACGCTTTGGGCAAGCGCCTGGGCGGACAGGAGGGACAGCAACAGCAGCAACAGCGGGCGAATCATGCGATTGTTATGCCCGCGATAGCGATGGTGGGGAAGCGGTGCGACCTAAGCAGCCGCCGCAAGCTTGAAATCGACCATGATCTCGCCCGACAGCGCCTCCAGCGCCGCCTGCACATCGGCCGCACTCACGCCTTCCGGCAACAGCAGCCGCGCTTCCGCGGTGAACATCCGGGTGCCCGATTGCGCGCCGTCGGACGTGCCGGTTTCCAGTTCCTCGATGTTGACCGCGAGCCGGGCAAGCGCCGCGCTGACCTCGCGGACGATGCCGGGGCGATCCTGGCCGATCAGCGAAAACGCCATGGCCGTACCGGTCTGATGGTCGTCGCCGGCCGCGACGATCTCCACCTTCAGGCCGACCGCATCGATGCGGTTGGCGGCGGCGCGCAAGGCACCGAGCGCCGTCTCTGGCAGCTCGACGAGCACCGACCCGACATATTTGCCGCCGAGCCGCGACAACCGGCTGTCGAGCCAGTTGCCGCCGGCATCGAGAACGGCAGCGGCGAGCGCCTCGGTCAGCCCGGGACGGTCGCTGCCGATGACGGTGAGGATAGTGCGCGCCAGCATCTCAGGCATTCCCGTGCAGCGTCGCCTCGTGGCGCCCGACGACCATATGATGCACCTCGTCCGGACCATCGGCAAAGCGCAGGTGGCGGACATCGGCATAGAGTTCCGCCAGCGGCGTCCATTGCGAAATCCCGGCAGCACCGTGGATCTGGATGGCCTGGTCGATGATCTGGCAGGTCTTTTCGGGCACCATCGCCTTGACCATGCTGACCCAGACGCGGGCTTCCTTGTTGCCCAGCACGTCCATCGCCTTGGCCGCCTTCAGCACCATCAGCCGCATCGCCTCGATCTCGATGCGCGCGCGCGCGACGAGTTCCAAATTCTTGCCGAGCATGATCAGCGAGCGGCCGAACGCTTCGCGCGACTTGCCGCGGCGGACCATGTAATCGAGCGCCATCTCGGCCTTGCCGATCGTGCGCATGCAGTGGTGGATGCGGCCCGGCCCCAATCGCACCTGCGAGATTTCAAAGCCGCGGCCTTCGCCGAGCAGGATATTGGCGTGCGGCACACGGACATTTTCGAACCGGATGTGCATGTGGCCGCGCGGCGCATGATCCTCGCCGAACACGTGCATCGGCCCCAGGATCTTCACGCCCGGCGTGTCCATCGGCACCAGGATCTGCGATTGCTGCTGGCTGGCGGGGCCATCGTCGCTGGTCCGCACCATGACGATCATAATCTTGCAGCGCGGGTCGCCGGCGCCGGAAATGTAGAATTTCTCGCCGTTGATCACCCAGTCATCGCCGTCGCGCACGGCGCGGGTACGGATGTTCTTGGCATCCGACGAGGCGACATCGGGCTCGGTCATCGCATAGGCCGACCGGATTTCGCCGGCGAGCAGCGGCTCCAGCCAGCGTTCCTTTTGTTCATGGGTGCCGACCCGCTCCAGCACCTCCATGTTGCCGGTGTCGGGCGCCGAACAGTTGAGCGATTCCGATGCCAGCGGATATTTGCCGAGTTCGGCGGCGATATAGGCATAGTCGAGATTGCTCAGCCCTTCGCCGGTGGCGGCATTGGGCAGGAAGAAATTCCACAGGCCCGACGCCTTGGCCTTGTCCTTCGCCGTCTGCAGCAGCTCGAGCTGCCCCGGCGCCCAGCTCCAGCGATCGGCGCGACCCTTGCCAAGCGCCTCGAACTCCTCGCTGATCGGCGCGACATTTTCGGCGATATGCTTGACGACCGCATCGAACAGCGGCCGGGCTTTTTCCGACATGCGCAGGTCGTTCATGGCGTTCTGCTGTTCTTGTTCGGTCATGGGGGCGGTCCTTTTGGGGCGTATGGGCTGTTGTTACGACGGATTTCGGCCGCCGTCGCGGGGGTGCGACCGGTCAAAGGGGATAGGGGAGGGGGGGATTGCCTTCGTTGAGGAGGTTGGACTCATGCACTAGTCTACAGGTAGGACATACAAACTTTGCGCTGAACTTCAGAGCGAGCAA
>JBBQKM010000298.1:0-3951 GCA_038326915.1 Sphingomonadales bacterium | reverse complement strand
CGACCTGGTATCTGCCGCCCGCCGACATCGCGATGGCGCTGCTGCAACCGTCGCCGCAGCGCGGTTCGGTGTGCGAATGGAAGGGGCGCGCCGTCTATTGGGACGTCGTCGTCGGCGGAACGCGTCTAGCGGCGGTCGGCTGGAGCTATCCGCAGCCGACGCCGCGCTTTGCGCCCTTGCGTGACCACATCGCCTTCTACGCAGCGCCATTCGACGACGTGACGGTCGATGGCGAAACGGTGCGGCCGCAGCCCGGCGGCTTTTACGGCGGCTGGATCACCGCCGATCTTGCAGGGCCGTTCAAGGGCGTGCCCGGCAGCCAGTTCTGGTAGCCGCCGGGCGCACCATCAGAAGCGCATGCCGAGGCCGACGCCGAAGACGAACGGGTTGATGTCGACATCGACGCGGTTGACGAGGGCGCCGCTGGTCAGGGTCGCGCGCGTCGTCATGTCGATGTACTTGACGTCGAAGTTGACGAACACCTTTTCGCTGACATCGACGTCGAAGCCGGCCTGCACGGCATAGCCGAAGCTGCTTTTCAGGCTGACGTCGGTCTGGCCGACGGCGGCTTCGAGCGCGTCGCTGGCGCTTTTCGAATAGAAGATCGTGTAGTTGATGCCGGCGCCGACATAGGGCCGGACATGGCCGTCGGGCAGGAAGTGATATTGCAGCACCAGCGTCGGCGGCAGCACCCAGGTGCTCGCCAGCTTGCCGACGCCCGCCAGCGTGCCGGTGCCGCTGATCGTGTGCTTGTCGGTGGCGAGAACCAGTTCGACACCCAGGTGATCGGTCGCCATGTAGGTGAAATCGAGCTCGGGCGCGTAGGCATCGTTGATCGACACGCCGGCACCGGGGAAGCTTGGCAGCACCGCGCTGCTGCTTTCGTTCGGCGACACCATGATGGCACGCAGGCGCACGAGCACGTCGCCCTGCTTGGCGGCGGCCGGTGCCGCAACGCTGGCGGCAAGTGCGAGGCCGGTCACGATTTTCGAAATGCGCATGCTGTGTGCTCCCTGTTGGATGGCCACGGCTGTGGGCGTCCAACGGGGTCACGGCATTGATCCAGCGCAAAATGGCGGGGAAAGTCTAACCTCTCGGATCGATCGGCGTGATGACCCCCAATCGCGCCTCGATCGCGGCGGCGGCGTCGAGGCACAGTTCCTCATGGCCGTGGTTGGCGGTGATCTGCACCCCTAGCGGCAGCCCGTCGGCAAGGCCCACCGGAACGCAGGCGACCGGCAGCCCGAGCAGGTTCATCGGCGTGACAAAGCGCATCAGGTCGAGCGTCGCGGCGGCGCTGCCCGGCCCGGCGATGTCAAAGCCATGTTCGAACTGCGGCTGGCACCATGTCGGCCCCAGGATGATCGGATAGTCGTACAGGAAATCATGCCAGGCGCGTGCCACGACATGGCGGCGCACCTGCAGGCCGACGCTGGCGCCGAAATCGACATCGGGCTGCAACGCCGCAAAGGCGCCGAAAAAGCCCATGGCCTCGTCCGACATGATCTGCCCCATCGGCCCGCGCTGGGTGCCGAATTCCGATACCAGCCATTGCGCCCATACGGCGATCGCTTCCTCGACCAGCGGCGGTGTCACCTCGACCACGTCATAGCCAGCATCGTGCAGCGCTGCGGCAGCAGTGCGCACGCTGGCGCTGATCACCGGCGCGGTGCTGCCGCCGGGCGGATCGGGTACGACGGCGATGCGGATGCGCCCCGATGGCGGCGCCAGCCCAAGCTGCGTCGCCCAGGGATCGCGGCGGTGCGGCCCCGCCAATATGCCGAGCGCCAGCCGCACATCGGCGACATGGCGCGCCATCGGGCCCTGCACGGCCATCAACTGCGCTGCCAGCAGCGGACTGCGCGGTTCCAGCGCGCTGGCATCGGGGATGCGACCCAGCCCGGGCTTCAGGCTGGCGATGCCGCAGGCGAACGCCGGGTTGCGCAACGAGCCGCCGATGTCGTTGCCCAGCCCGATCGGCGACATGCCGCACGCCAGCGCCGCGCCTTCGCCGCCGCTGGATCCGCCGGTGGTGCGGCTGCCGTCCCAGGGGTTGCGCGTCAGGCCGTAAAGCGCGCTGACGGTGTGGATGCGCAGCCCCATGTCGGGCATGTTGGTGCGGCCGATCGGTATCGCGCCCGCCGCCTTCATGCGTTCGACGACCGGCGCATTCTGGTCCGGCATGGCCCCGGCAAAGGCCGGCACGCCATGCGTCGTCGGGCTGCCGACGAGGTCGATATTGGCTTTCACGGTGAACGGCACGCCGTGGAGCGGGCCGAGCGCCGCGCCGGCTGCCACCGCCGCATCGGCAGCATCGGCGGCGCCCAGCGCATCGGCGAGCACCGTCACCACGGCATTGACGGCGGGGTTCACCGCTTCGATCCGCGCCAGATGCGCTTCGACAACCTCGCGTGACGACACCTGCCGGCCGGCGATCATCGCCGCAAGGCCGCCCGCCGATTGCTGCCAGAGTTCGGTCGCCATGATCGTTCCTCCCCAGGAATTGGGCGGATGATGGACCCGATGCCCGCGCCTTTCCAGCCTGTCGAAATCACGCTGGCGACGGACTGCTGTGCGGTCTAGCGTGGCCGCAAAACAACTGCGGGGAGGAAAGTCATGGCACGTCTCGATGGCCGCGTGGCCTTTGTTACCGGCGCGGCGAGCGGCATCGGCCGGGCCGCGGCGATCGGGCTGGCGCGCGAAGGCGCCGGCGTTTTCCTCACCGACATCGACATGCCGGGGGCCCGCGAAACGGCGAAAGCGATCACCGCTGCCGGCGGCCGCGCCGAATGCCGCGGCCAGGATGTGGTCGAGGAAGACCGCTGGGCCGAGCTGATCGCCAGCACGCTGCGGCTGTTCGGCCGGCTCGATATCCTCGTCAACAATGCCGGCATCGGCACCGGCGCACTGGTCACCGAAATGACGCTCGACCAGTGGAATCGCCAGCTTGCCATCAACCTGACCGGCGTATTCCTCGGCACCAAGCACGGCATTCCGGCGATGCGCACCGAAAAGCCCGAAGGCACCTATCGCGGCGGCTCGATCATCAACATTTCGTCGGTGGCGGGGATCGGCGGCTCGCCCGGCCTGTCGGGCTATTGCGCGACCAAGGGTGGCGTGCGGCTGTTCACCAAGGCGGTGGCGATGGAATGCGCCGCCGCAAAGGATGGCATCAGGGTCAATTCGGTGCACCCCGGCATCATCGACACCCCGATCTGGGGCAAGATCGATGAAGCCGGCGTCATCGGCGCCGGGGTTGGACTGCCGCCGGGCGCCAATGCCGTCGATGCCGACATGGTCGCGATGGCGTCACCGCTCGGCTGGGCCGGGCAGCCAGCCGACATCGCCGACGGCATCGTGTTCCTTGCGTCGGACGAATCGCGCTACATGACCGGATCCGAACTCGTTATCGACGGGGGCTGGACGGCGCACTGACGGCAGGGCGCGGCACTTGAGCGGTGGTCACGACGCGGTTCAAGAGCCGACAAAATGGCGGATTGGGCCACCCCACCACCACCGCTGGCATTGCCCAAATAGGGTTGCCGGCGCGGCCTGCGGTCGGGTGAACCTGCATCATTGCGGCAATCGCCCATACTGGAGCACGGCGGCGGCTGCCGTTGCCGGCACGAACTGGCCCACGGGAATTCAGATCGGCAGGCGATTAACATCCTGCCCAAGTTTCCGGGACCACCTCAGACAGATTGCCGCATTGTCGATGCATAATGATTCACATCAAGATTTCAGCCTGCACTTTCGGAGGCCGCCTTGCGTTTTGTTTTTAGAGTGCTGTTGTTTGCCCTGCTGGGAGAGGCTGCGGCACTGGCGCAGGTGGTAGCCCCCGGCGTTCCGACGACAGCGCAACCAGCGCAGGCACGACGGCAACAGGATTGGACGATCGGCGTCGGCGCTGCGGCGATCTACGCTCCAGTATGGCAGGGTAGCCGTGAGCAG
>JBBQKM010000297.1:0-3956 GCA_038326915.1 Sphingomonadales bacterium | reverse complement strand
CCGATGCAGCGCAGTGGAAGATGCACAATTACAACCACCTGACCGAACAACCGGTGCTTTTTTACGCGATTTGCGGCGTGCTCGCGCTGACCGAAACCGGCGGCGGGCTCAACGCGATGCTCGCCTGGGGCTATGTCGGGCTGCGCATCGTCCACAGCCTGATCCAGGCGACCACCAACATCATCAAGTTCCGCTTTGCCGTCTTCGCCCTCAGCAGCTTCCTGTTGCTGATGTTGACGGTGCATGCCGGCATGGCGGTCGTCGGCTGGCACATGCACTGACACGGTCGGTCAGCAGTTCTCGTATTTCCAATGCAGTTTCCGCCCGGCAGCGGCCTGTTCCACCGTTGTCGCAATGCGTTTTGCCCGTGTCGCAGGTTGCTTGGCGCTCTCCACCCACTCGACATATTCGCGACGGGCGCCGGGCGGAAAGCCGGCAAATACCGCATCGGCTGCTGGTAAATCGGCCAGCGCCGCCGCCAGATCGGCGGGAATGACGGCATCGCTCCTCGGTGCCGCCGGGGGACGTGGACGCGCCGGCCGTCCGGTGCGAGCCAGGGCAGCCGCCGCCTGCAGCCTTTCGGCCAGCACGGCTGCGTCGGGCAGGTCGGAGACCGCCGCCAGCTTGCCGAACTGCCCCATTCCGTCGCCTGTCGCCATCAGGCTACCGTCGAAGATGCCGACACCGGCATGCGCCTTGAACGCAGCCATCATCGCCAGATCACGGCCGTCCAATTGAAAGAACGGCATTCCCCACTTCACCGTCTCGGTTGCTGCCGGCAAGATCGTGTGCACAAGGCTCCGGACATGGCTAAGAATCGGCTGCGCAAATCCCGCAGCCTTGTCGATATAGGCGGTAACGCGCGGGTCCTCGGGCATATCGGCATCCTCCCGACAATGGATTGAATGGCGTTAGCTCGTGAATTGCAAGCCTAGCGGCGAAACTCGGCGACCAGCTCGACATGCGTTGACCAGCGGAACTGTGCCACCGGCCACAATCGCGTCAGGCGATAACCGCCCTTCACCAATGTCTCGGCATCGCGGGTGAAGGTGCTGGGATTGCACGACACTGCCACCACCACGGCGACGCTCGACGCCGCCAGCATCGCCGCCTGCGACTGCGCCCCCGATCGCGGCGGATCGAACACCACGGCATCGAAATCAGCCAGCTCGGCAACCGTCAGCGGCCGCCGGAACAGGTCGCGATGCGCTGTGGTGACAGCACGGCCATGCGCCCGCGCCGCCGCGCCAAGCGCCAGCACTGCCGGCCCGGCCGCATCGGCAGCCAGCACCCGCGCCGTTTTCGACATTGGCAACGCGAATGTTCCAAGCCCGCAAAACAGATCGGCGACACGCCGGGCGCCGCCCACGGCTTCGGCAACTGCCGCCACCAGTGCCGCCTCGCCCTCGCGCGTCGCCTGCAGGAATGGCGCCGGCGGCAGCGCCACCGGCACGCCGCCCATCGCCAGCAGCGGCAGCCGCGCCTCGACAAGTGTTTCGACGCCATGCGCACCTTCGATCGACAGCCGCGCCAGATCGTGTTTGGCCGCGAAATCGGTCAGCCGCTCGATCTGGTCGAGCCGTTCGGCGGTGACATTGGCGAGCAGCACGTCGATACCGGTGTCGCTGGCGGTCAGCGTCACGCCGGCGCCCTGCCCGTCGGCGATTGCCGCCTTCAACAGCTGCCGCAAGGGTGCCACCAGCGCAAAGAGTTCGGGGGCAAGTATCTCGCATTGCACGATATCGACGATGCGGTGGCTGCCCTCGGCGTTGAAGCCGAGCACAAGCTTGCCACTGCGCTTGACCGCACGCAGCGATGCCCGTCGGCGGCTGCGCGGCGGTGACAATGCCACCGACGCCACCCAGTCCGGCACCACGCCGGCATGGCCGAGCGCGCGGACAATGCGATCACTGACAAAGCCGGCATAGTCGCCATCGGTGATGTGCTGAAGCTGGCAGCCGCCGCAATCGGGGAAATGCCGGCATGGCGGCGTGGCGTGCGCCGGGCCGGGCAGGATCGTTACCCGGTCGCCATCGAACTGTACCGTATCGCCCACGGCCGCCCCCAGCACGAAACGGCCATCGGCGGTGACGCCGTCGCCACGCGCCGCGAGGCGCACGATGGGAATCGCTTCGCTCACAGGCCGGCCAGCACGGCGGGCAGCAACGCCGCAATATCGTCGGCGATCAGACCGGCGCCGCCGCGGATACCGGCGTCGCCATGAAGCCAGGCCGCAGCCTGCGCCGCCTCGAAGGGCGCCATGCCGCCCGCCAGCAGCGCCGCGATGATCCCGGTCAGCGCATCCCCCGACCCGGCAGTGGCCAGCCAGGGCGAAGCGTGGCTGTTGATCGCTACCCGGTCATCGGGTGCGGCGATGATGGTCTCGGCGCCCTTCAGCAGCACCACGGCGTTAGAAGTGACGGCGGCAGCCTGCACCGCGGCGATGCGGTCGCCACCAATCGCCCCGAACAGCCGGACGAATTCGCCTTCATGCGGCGTCAGCACCAGTGGCGCGCGCGCGGCCGCGAACAAGGCCGCCCGGCCCGGCGGTCCAAAGCCCAGCCCGAGCGCCCCGGCATCGGCAACCACGGCAGCCTCACCGGCCAGCGCGCGCATCAGCCAGTCGCGGCTGCGCTGGCTGTCGGTCAATCCCGGCCCGATGGCGATCGCCCGCGTGCGCGGATCGGCGAGCAGCGCCACGCCTTCGCCATCGCTGCGCCGCATGATGGCGTTGGCGGGAAAGCCACTGCCGGTGCTGATCATCGTCACCAGCCCTGCCCCGCAGCGCAGCACCGCCAGCGCCGTCAGTTGCGCCGCGCCGCCCCGCGAAGCATCGCCTTCGATGACGAGGACCGACCCACGGCGGTATTTGTGGGTATCGGCGGGCAGCGGCACGACCTGTGGCGGCACCACCAGCGTCGCTGTGGCCGTAAACGCGAGGCCGATATCAGCCACCACCACCCTGCCCGCCAGCGCGCGCCCGGCGCCCAGGACATGGCCGCGCTTCCGGGCCGCAAAGGTCACGGTAAGGTCAGCGCCCAGCGGCCGGCCCAGCGCGGCGCCGGTGTCGGCATCGATACCGCTGGCGATATCGATCGCAACAACGGTCGCACCGGCACCACGCAGGCGGTCGATCGCCGCCTGCACGGCGTCGGTCAGCGGTCGTGCCAGCCCGGTCCCGAACAGGGCATCGATAACCAGCGGTGCCGGCACCGCGGTTGCCAAAGGCTCAACCGGCCCGATCCAGCGCGCCGCCATCGTTGCCGCCGGCTCGCCCTGCGCTGGCCCGCTCGCTGCCACCCGTACCGCCACGCCGGCGGCCTGCAGCGCCAGCGCGACGCCATAGCCGTCACCACCATTGTTTCCCGGCCCGCACAGCACCAGCGCGCTGCGACCGGGGGAAAAGCGCCCGATCGCCAGCGCCGCCGCGGCCGCCGCGCGCTCCATCAGTGCCAGCGCCGGGGTGCCGGTGGCGATTGCCTCGGCCTCAGCCGCGCGCATTTCGGCGGCTGTCAGCAATGGCAGGCCGGGCGGCAGGGTCAGCATGATGGACTTGTCTTCATCGCAGTGCCGTGTATCAAGCCGCGCACATGCTGGCGCGTACCAAATTGCTGTTGCTGGCCCCGCTGGGGCTTGCCGCCTGTGCGCCATCGCCACTGTACACCGGCGGCAACAGCTATTCGAGCGCTGCCGAAATCCCCCGCGACGCCCGCGGCGAGCCGCTGTGGAGCGCGATTCGCCAGCCGCCGCCGCTGCCACCGGTCCAGCCCTATCCGGTCGGCCAGGGCATCCCGATCCTGCCGCCACCCGGCGCTGTTCCGATTGTGCCGCAAGGTTGAACAAGAGCCTCCGGCGGTTGGGGCCGCAGGCCCCAAACCCCGTTTCGATGGTTTGCGACGCAACCGCCCGCCCTTCCGAGCACATGTTTAAAAATGGGGTCTGGGGCCCAAGGCCCC
>JBBQKM010000296.1:0-3973 GCA_038326915.1 Sphingomonadales bacterium | reverse complement strand
GATCGACCGCGCCATGATCGCCGGCAAGCTGCCAGCCGCCACGGATCACCCGAGATATGGAATAGCCGGGGGCGAGGTCATGGCGTTCGGCAAAGGTCATGCGGGTGTCCGGGTGGCGGTGGTGTCGGAATGGCGGAACCGGCGCCTGGCGAGGCGGGTGATGCGCAGCCGCGACGGGCAATTGGGATCGGGGCAGGCAATCTCCGCATCGGTCGCCATCCAGTCGTTGGGGTGCGTCTCGCGCTGCTTTGCCGCCAGCAGCGGCAGCACTGCGGCGAGCGAATAGATCGAAAAGCCCTGTCCCGGCGGCAGGTAGAGGTTTTCGCCGCGCAGTTCGAACCAGTCGCCGGCGGTGGCCGAGCACCAGAGTTTCGCCCCTGCCGGCGCAACGACCTCCACCCGCAGGTCGTAAAGCTCGAAACTGTCGTCGTTGCGTTCTGGCATCACACTCTCCGCGCGCGAATGGCGGGCAGCAGCGCCAGCGCCGCCAGCACATAGGATGCCACCACCGTAAGGCTGATCGCGGGGCCAAGGCCAGCGGCTTCGCCGAACACGTGCGTGCCCGCCAGCGCCACCAGCGTCGGCCCCAGCCCGGCACCGATGGCGACATTGAGGAAAAAGCTGACCGCCATCGCCTGCCCCCGCCGGCGGTTCGGCGTCGCGTCGAGGATCGCCGACAGGCCCGATGCGGTGACGACGGCCGACAGCGCGAAATAAACCGGCACCGCGAACAGCACGCCCTGCGCGCTGCCGCTGTTGATCAGCATCGCCGCCGGCAGCGTTGCCAGCACGGCGAGGCCGCACAGCTCGATCTTGCCGCGCGGGCCGCGCCAGACAGCGAAGCGATCGGCGAGCGCACCGCCGGCCAGCATGCCGCCGCCATAGCCGATCATCAGCAGCACGCCGAGTTGCACGCCGACCGCCGCCGGATCCTGGCCGAACTGGCGGATCAGCAGCGACGGTGCCCAGGCGCCAACGGCATTGTCGACCATCGAGGCGACGGCGACGACGAGATAGACGGGCGCGATGCCGGTCATCAGGCTGCGCAGCGAGCGTTCGCCCTTGGGTGTATCCTCGACGATAATGTCGTTGCGGCGCATCGGCTCGCGCACCGTCAGCAGCACCAGCGCCCACAACAGGCTGGGCACGCCGATGGCGAAGAACACCAGCCGCCACGGCGCCCAGCCGGCGACGGGCGTGCCTGCGAACAGCCCGGCGCGCACCAGATCGAGCACGCCGCCGCCGATCAGGATGGCGCCGCCGATGCCGATGGCGATGCCGGTGAAATAGACCCCGACCGCGAGGCCGCGGCGTTTCGGTTCGAAATAATCGCTGATCATCGAAATGGCGGCGGGCGACAGCACCGCCTCCCCCAGCCCGACGACGATGCGCGCCGCGAACAGCATGGCGAACGACGGCGCGACCGCGCACATCAGCGTGCCGATGCTCCAGATCGTCACCCCGGCGGCGATCAGGTTGCGCCGCGACCGCCGGTCGGCGACCAGCCCGAGCGGGATGCCGGCAATGCCGTAGATCACCGCAAAGGCGGTGCCGAGCAACAGGCTCATCTGCGTGTCGGAGATGCGGAGGTCGGACCGGATCGGATCGACCAGCAGGCTGAGCACCTGGCGATCGGTATAGGCCAGCACCGCAGTGGCAAACAGGATCAGCACGACGCTCCAGGCGCGCGCCGGGCTGGGATAGGGCGTGGCGGTGTCGGTGGTGATCGTCATGCCGGTTTGCGCTGGCCCCTTGAACGTCCTGCCAGCATGAAGCCCGGCCCCTGGCTCAGCAGGTCGCGGACGATGGGTCGGATGTCAATTGGCGGTTAAACGCCCTCATTTCGCAAGGACTGCGCCAGTGCCGGTTGACGTCCGCCTTGGGCGGAAAGCGGCATGTCCGCTCATGGCGACGGGGAGCGATCCTCAGCTATCATCTCAAGTCGCCGTTCAATCAGAGAAACAGCGTCAACGGCGCTGAGAATGGCCGTGTCCACTATCAGGCGGGGTTCGGTCCACGGGACGTAATCGTGCGATGTGACGGACGACCATGTAGGAAGTCTGAAACCATTTATATCGGGTGCACGCTCCTCCACCCGGCGCTTGTGTTCGTCTACGTCGCTACAGATAATTTCAACCTCGAGGAGATGTGCTCCATCAATGGCTTGCGCCACACCACGCCAGCCTTGCCGGCTTTCGGGGACGGGATTGACGCTATCGGCGACAACCAGGTTGCCCAGCTTGAGGTTCGACGATGCTATAGCAAATGCAACGATGTAACCTGCGGCACCGATATCACTGGCAAATCCTGAATGTTGCCTAAGCGCGTGCTCGATCTCGTCAACACGGACATAGGCTGCCGATCGTTTGGCAACCAACGCTTTCCCGATTGTCGTCTTGCCGGTGCCGGGCAGACCACTAAGCACGATGAGCATAAGACCTCCGTTGCCAAGCCACGACCGCTTACGGGAATTGCCGGTTAGGTCGAGAACGACCGCAACTGGGCGAAAGCGGACGTTGTGCCCTAGGCTAGCACTACCAAACCCTTCAAAAGTCTCGAAAGTCACCCACTTTGCATCTCAACCCGCGCAAAGATATATCTTTGCCCGAAGATTTCTGCCGATACTCACAATGTCAAAGAGCGAAACGCTCACCTTGATAACCAGATTGGTGATAAATGTCAAGTCTTCCCTCCCCGCTTGGGGGAGAGGCGAGACGCGCGCCAGCGCGCCCGGTGAGGGTGTACCCGCGCTTCGAAGCCGAAGAGACACCCTCACCCGCTCGGCGAAGCCGCCGAGTCGCCTCTCCCGCAAGCGGGAGAGGGAACGCCAGATCTGGGTCGAAATCAGCCGCGCTGCCCGTATTTGCAAGGGAATGTGATAGCTTCAGCTTGACGGCAGTCATGGGTGGTTAGCGGTCGTCAGCCACCTAGACTAAACGCGGCTGCAATGAATGGGCCAAGCAACAAACTGAGGAAGATGACCCAACCTTCCCATGTGGCTGGGAAATACGGTTTACCTCGGCCTTCGACGAACCAGTCACCGGGACTATTGAACCGCAAGCGGCGAGGTTTGCTCGGCTCCATAGCCCGATCATAAACTGATTTCGCATGTTCGAAAGTGGGAAATAACCGCCGCCTGCTCCAAGCCCACCCCGCCTCTAATACGCCCGCGCAATCGCAAATTCGACCGTCTCGGTCAGCGCTTCGCGGGCCGGGCCCTTGGGGAAACCGGCGAGCGCGTCGATCGCGCGTGCGCCATAGTGGCGGGCGCGCGCGAGCGTATCGGCGACAGCGTGGCTTTCGTTCAATAGCACGCTCGCGCGCGCCAGTTCGGCGTCGCCGTTGGCGCGGCCGCTCATCGCCTGGCGCCAGAATTCGCGCGCGTCCTCGTTGCCGCGGGCATAGGCGAGGATGACGGGGAGCGTGATCTTGCCGTCGCGAAAATCGTCGCCGGCGTCCTTGCCCATCGTGTCGGCGTCCGACACATAATCGATCGCGTCGTCGACCAGCTGGAACGCGATGCCGAGGTTGCGGCCATAGGCTTCGAGTGCCGCCTCGACGGCGCTATCGCGCTCCGCGACCACCGCGGCGATCTGGCAGGCGGCGGAAAACAGCGCCGCGGTCTTGGCGGTGATGATCTCGAGATAGCGGTCTTCGCTCGTCTCGACATTGCGCTGCGCGGTCAATTGCGCGACTTCGCCCTCGGCGATGATCGCCGACGCGCTGCTGAGGATCTTGAGCACGCGCAGCGAGCCGTCCTCGACCATCAGTTCGAACGAGCGGCTGAACAGGAAATCGCCGACCAGTACGCTCGCCGGGTTGCCCCACAGCCGGTTGGCGGTCGGCTTGCCGCGGCGCAGGCCCGACACATCGACAACATCGTCATGGAGCAGCGTGGCGGTGTGGATGAACTCCACCGCTGCCGCCAGCTTGTGGTGGCGGGTGCCGGCATATTCGAGCAACGCGGCGCAAC
>JBBQKM010000295.1:0-4010 GCA_038326915.1 Sphingomonadales bacterium | reverse complement strand
GGCCTGGGCGTTGCGCTGGGGCCGGGTTCATTCACCAGCCTGCGCATTGGCCTGGCCATCGTCAAGGGCATGGCGCTGGGGTTGCACCTGCCAGTCGTCGGCATTCCCACGTTGGATATACTGGCGGCGGCGCAGCCGCTTCAACCCGTGCCGATGGCGGCGGTGCTGCAAGCCGGGCGGACACGCCTGGCGCTGGGCTGGTACGCTGCCACCGAATCCGGCTGGAAAAGCCAGGGCGACCCGGTGGTAACCACCGCGACCGAGCTTTCGGCGCTGATTCACAAGCCCACCCTGGTATGCGGAGAGCTGTCCGCTGACGAGCGCCAACTGCTGGCGCGCAAGCGCGTCAACGTGATTTTGCCCTCCCCGGCCAACCAGGTGCGCCGGCCTGCCATTCTGGCTGAGCTGGCCTGGCAGCGGCTTGAGTCGGGTCAGCGGGACGACGTGGTCAGCCTTTCACCCATTTATTTGCACATCATCGAAGGTATCGCAGCATGACCGACGGTCTCTGCATCCGCCGCATGACGCTGGCTGATGTGGAAGCGGTTTATGCCATTGACGTGCAGTCTTTCAGCCTGCCGTGGTCGGAGCGCTCCTTCCGCTATGAGGTCAGCCAGAACGCCAATTCGCGTCCGTGGGTGGCTGAACTGACCCTGCCGGGCGGAGAGAAGCACCTGGCAGGCATGCTGGTCATCTGGCTGATTGTGGATGAAGCCCACGTGGGCACTGTTGCCGTGCATCCCAATTACCGCCGCCGCCAGGTTGGCGCACAATTACTGGCGCAGGGACTGGTTGAGGCGGCTGGTGAAGGAGCGCTGAAAGCCTTTCTGGAAGTGCGCGACGGCAACCTGCCCGCCCAGCAGTTGTATTATCGCTTCGGCTTCGTTGTCGCCGGGGTACGTTCCCACTATTACAAAGATACCAACGAAGATGCTTTATTGCTGGACCTCGACCTGACCTCTCAGGACGTGCTGCAGCAGTTGCGGCAGGCCTTGGCGGAGGGCGAATGACCCGGCTGCGCCTGGGGGTGCTGCTGCCAGGGATGGTCGTTCCGCAGTGGGTCAAAACCAGCCTGGAAGCGGCCATCCAGGCCGAACAGGTAGAGTTGAGCGGCGCCATGCTGCTGCCACCCGATATGCTTCTCAGTACAAATGATCCGTTGTGGCGCATATTCCATTGGCTGGCGGCTGGCGCTGGTTGCCGCGGCGGAGCGCTGCATCGACCTGCAATATTACATCTGGCGCAACGATGCCTCGGGGCAGCAACTGCTCGCCGCGGTGCGCGCCGCTGCCGATCGCGGCGTCCGGGTGCGGATGCTGCTCGACGACAATGGCATCGCCGGGCTCGATATGGCGCTGGCAGCGCTCGACAGCCATGCGACGGTCGAGGTGCGGCTGTTCAACCCCTTTGTCATCCGGCGGCCGAAACCCATTGGCTATCTTACCGATTTCTGGCGTCTGAACCGCCGGATGCACAACAAGAGCCTGACCGTCGACAACCAGGTCACCATCATCGGCGGCCGCAACATCGGCGATGAATATTTCGGCCGCAGCGCGCGCGAACATGTCGCCGATCTCGATGTGCTGGCGGTGGCGGCGATCGTCGACGATGTGTCGGCCGATTTCGACCGCTATTGGTCGAGCCGCTCGGCGTGGCCGGCGTCGCGCTTCCTGCCGCCGCAAACGCATGGCGAGGCCGAGCTGGCCGGTGCCCCCGCGACGGCGATGCAGGATATCTGCACCGGCCTCGAATGGGTGCCGGTCCATATGGTCAGCGACGATCCCGCCAAGGGGCTGGGCCGGGCGCAGCTCCGCGGGCTGATCGGCACGCGGCTGCGCGCCGCGATCGGCCAGCCGCAGCGCCGCGTCGGGCTGGTTTCGGCCTATTTCGTGCCGACCGATTCGGGGGTGAGATCCTTTGCCGAACTCGCCGAATCAGGGGTTTCGATCGATATCCTGACCAATTCGCTGAAGGCCAACAATGTCGCCGTCGTCCACGCCGGCTATGCTCCGGCGCGGCGGCCGCTGCTGCGCGCCGGCATCAGGCTGTGGGAATTGAAGGGCGCCCACCCCGAACAGCGCGCCCGGCTGAAGCTGCGCAGCGGCATCTTCCGCGGATCGGTCTTCAAATCGAGCGGCACGGCGCTGCACGCCAAGACCTTTACCGTCGATGGCGAGAAACTGTTCGTCGGATCGTTCAATTTCGATCCGCGCTCGGCCCGGCTCAACACCGAAATCGGTTTCGTCATCGAAAGCCCGGCCTTGGCGCTGGGATTGCAGGGGTTTTTCGACGGCGATATCGCCCAGGCGGCCTATGAGGTGCGCCTTGACGGCAACCGCCTGCGCTGGATCGAGCGCGATGGCGACCGGGTGATCGAGCATGACCATGAACCGGGGACGGGGCCGTTGCAGCGCGCGATCATCGCGGTGCTGAGCCATTTGCCGGCTAAGTGGTTGCTTTAGTCGAGTCCGGTGATGTTCCCCGCCGTATCGACCCCGATCCGATACGCCGCCGGCACTTTCGGCAACCCCGGCATCGTGTTGATATCGCCGCACAAGGCCACGACAAAGCCGGCGCCCGCCGACAACCGCACCTCGCGGATCGGCAGGATGTGGCCACTTGTTGCGCCGCGGACGTTTTCATCGGCGGTGAAGCTGTACGGCGTCTTGGCCATGCAGACGGGCAGGGCGCCGAAGCCCTGTTTTTCGAACGCCGCGAGCTGCCGTGTGGCGGCGGCGGTGAGCGCAATATCGGACGCGCGGTAGATTTCGCGCGCCACGGTGCGCAGCTTGTCGGCGAGCGGCATGTCGTCGGGATAGAGCAGGCGGAAGTCACCGGCATCGGCGTCGGCGAGGGCGGCGACGCTGCGCGCCAGGTCCTCGGCACCCGCGGCGCCGTCCGCCCAGTGCCGGCACAGATGCGCGGGCACGCCGAGCACATCGCGGCAATGGGCGATGACGACGGCCTGTTCGGCCGGGCTGTCGGTGGTGAAGGCGTTGAGCGCGACGACGACGGGAATGCCGAACCGCGCCATGTTCTCGACATGGCGGGTCAGATTGGCGAGGCCGGCGGCGAGCACCGCGGCGTCTTCACGGCCGAGATCGGCGAGCGCCGCGCCGCCATGATATTTGAGCGCGCGCACCGTGGCGACGACGACCGCGACCGATGGCGCGAGGCCGGCGCTGCGGCACTTGATATTGCAGAATTTTTCGGCCCCCAGGTCGGCGCCGAAGCCCGCCTCGGTCACCGTGAATTCGCCCAGCGCCAGCGCGGCGCGGGTGGCGACGACCGAATTGCAGCCATGCGCGATATTGGCGAACGGTCCGCCGTGGATCAGCGCGGGAGAGCCGCCGATGCTCTGCACCAGATTGGGCTGCATGGCATCGACGAGCAGCGCGGTCATGGCGCCGGCGGCCCCGAGATCGCCGGCGGTGACCGGGGTGCCGGCCTCGTCGCGGCCGATGCGGATGCGGGCGAGGCGGGCCTGAAGGTCGGCGAGATCGTCGGCGAGGCACAGGATCGCCATGACTTCGGACGCGACGGTGATGTCGAAACCGGTTTCGCGCGCCGGGGCGTTGCCCGGGCCCATGCCGGTCGCGACCTGCCGCAGCGCGCGGTCGTTCATGTCGAGCACGCGCCGCCAGGTGACGTGGCGGGCATCGATCGGCAGCCCGGTTGCGGTTGGCAGGCGATATTGCAGGGCATTGTCGATCAGCGCCGCCAGCAGGATGTGCGCCGAGGTGATGGCGTGGAAATCGCCGGTGAAATGCAGGTTGATGCGCTCCATCGGCACGACCTGCGACTGGCCGCCGCCGGTGGCGCCGCCCTTGCGGCCGAACACCGGGCCGAGCGACGGCTCGCGCAGCGCTATCACCGCCTTGCGGCCGATGCGGTTGAGCGCGTCGCCAAGGCCGATGGTGGTGGTGGTCTTGCCTTCGCCCGCCGGCGTCGGGTTGATCGCGGTGACGAGCACCAGCTTGCCGCGCTGATCGACAATGCCCTGCAATATC
>JBBQKM010000294.1:0-4039 GCA_038326915.1 Sphingomonadales bacterium | reverse complement strand
ACGGCGAGAACCATTTGGCAAAGCTGACCATGCCGCGATCCTTGAGGATGCCGCCATGCACGACCGCCGCCCAGGTCTGGCTGTCGGACAGCGCACCCGAACGCCGCAGATCGGGCACCAGCCCACTCGATCGCGCCCCGGCGCCGTGGCAAAGGCCGCAATTGCCTTCAAAGATGTCGCCGCCCTGGGCGATCTGCTGCGGCGTGAACTTGTCGTTTGGCGGGTTGGCCGGTGCCAGCGCCGGCGCGTCATACGGCGGCAGCTTACCGGTGGCGCCCAGCTTGAAGACCAGCAGGCGGCCGTTCGGCATGATGCGCTGCGGCCCGTCGGGATAGCCTGTCGACAGCGGATAGGCGCCGCCATAGCCCGCCGACACCGCGATGTATTGGGTGCCGTTGACGGTATAGCTGACCGGCCCAGCCATCACACCAGTCTGCGCGTCAAAGCTCCACAGCGTCTTGCCGTTGGTCGCGTCGAACGCCTGGAACCGCCCTTTGGCATTGCCCTGGAACACGAGGTTGCCCGCTGTCGCCAGCGCGCCGCCGTTCCACGGGCCGTCATACTGAACGCGCCAGACTTCCTTTTGCTTGACCGGGTCCCAGGCCAGCAGCTGGCCTTTCAGGATGGCGCGGGTGGCGCGGGTGGCCGCGGCGCTGTTCGGCGGGGCGTTGAGCGCGGCGACGACGGCAATGTTCCACGCGCCCTGCTTGTGCTTGTAGCCGGCGTCGTTCTGATAGGCGAAGGGCACTTCCTGTGCCGGCAGATAGACGAGACCGGTCTTGGGACTGAACGCCATCGGGTGCCAATTGTGCGCACCGAGTGCCGACGGGCTGACCAGCGCGGTGCCGTTGCGATAGCGCGCCTCCGGCACTTCGACAGGGCGGCCGGTGGCCATGTCGACACCCGTCGTCCAGGTCTGCGGGACAAAGCCCTTGGCGCTGATCAGCTTGCCGGTTTCGCGGTCGATGACATAGAAAAACCCGTTCTTGGGCGCCTGCATCAGCACCTTGCGGGGTTTTCCGTCGATGGTGAGCGTTGCCAGCATGATCGGCTGGGTCTGGGTGAAATCCCAAGTTTCGCCGGGCGTGCCCTGATAGTGCCACAGATATTTGCCGGTATCGGGGTTGAGCGCGACAACCGATGACAGGAACAGATTGTCGCCCTTGCCTTCCGACCGGACCTGGTGGTTCCACGGGCTGCCGTTGCCGACGCCGATGTACAGGTGATCGAGCTCGGCATCATAGACGATGGCATCCCAGACGGTGCCGCCGCCGCCCGCTGCCCAGTATTTGCCCGACCAGCTGTCACCCGCCCTGGCCTTCAACGCCTCGTCCGAGGCCTCGCCATCGGGGCCCTTCGCCGGGTCGCCGGGGATGGTGTAGAACCGCCACGCCTTTTTGCCGGTGACGGCATCATAGGCGGTGACATAGCCACGGACGCCCAACTCGGCGCCGCCATTGCCGATCAGCACCTTGCCCTTCACCACGCGCGGCGCACCGGTGATCGTATAGGGCTGTTTCTGGTCGAAGGTGACGACCGACCATTTCACCTTGCCGGTGGCAGCGTCGAGCGCGATCAACCGGCCATCGAGCGCGCCGAGGAAGATCATCCCGCCCCATGCCGCCACACCGCGGTTGACGACGTCGCAACACGCCGAATGGCCGCGATCCTTCGACACTTCGGGGTCGTAGGTCCATTTTACGGCGCCGGTGGCGGCATCGAGCGCGACGACCTTCGACCAGGCGCTGGTCGTGTACATGGTCCCGTCGACGACCAGCGGTGTCGCTTCCTGGCCGCGGTTGTTGTCGAAATCATGCGACCAGGCGAGGCCGAGCTTGCCGACGTTGCCCGCATTGATCTGCTCGAGATTGGCATAGCGCTGTTCGGCATAGGTGCCGCCATGCGTCATCCAGTTGCCGGGTTCGGACGCGGCATTGACGAGGCGCTGGGCATCGATGCTGGCAGCGCGCGTCGGCATCGCGGCGTCGCCCTGCCCCATCGGCACCAGCCACATCGCGCCTGCCAATGCCAATACGCTGGCGCCCGCAACAATCCGCATATCCTGTCCCCATCGCTTTTCTTGTTGGCATCGAGCCTATCAATCTTCATCGCATGTGCAAGCAAACGAAAGTCGCAGGGAAAACCTGTGGCAGATGGCCAGGAGAACCCGCGATGACCACCGCCTTTTCTGCCCGCGCCGCGCGGTTCCGCGCGCTGCACGCCGGCCCGGCGCTGCAGCGCCTCGCCAACGCCTGGGATGTCGGTTCGGCGCGGCTCATCGAAAGCCTCGGCGCGCCGGCCATCGCCACCACCAGCGCCGGCGTGGCATGGTCGCTGGGCTTTCCCGATGGCGATGCGCTGCCGTTGTTCCAGCATCTGAATGTCGTCAAGGCCATTGCCGCCGCCGTCAAACTGCCCGTCACCGCCGATATCGAAGGCGGCTATTCGGACGATCCCAAGGAGGTCGGCGCTGCCGTCGGACGCTTTGTCGCCGCCGGCGCTGTCGGCATCAACATCGAGGATGGCGCCGGCACCCCCGAGCATCTGGCGGCCAAGATCAAGGCGGCGCGCCGCCCCGACCTGTTCATCAATGCCCGTTGCGATGTGTGGCTGCGCGCGCTGGCACCCGGCGATGAACATGCCGAAACGATGCGCCGCGCTGCGCTGTATGCGGCAGCAGGTGCCGATTGCATCTTTGTGCCCGGCGTTACCGACCGCGACGCCATCGCCCAACTGGCCGCAGACATCGGGACCCAGCTTGGCCTGCCGCTGAACGTCCTCGCGCGCGACGGCCTGCCCGATGCAGCGACGCTGGAGACCATCGGCGTTCGCCGCCTCAGCGCCGGATCGGGCATCACCCAGGCGGTCTATGGCCTCACCCGCACCTTGGCGCAGGATTTCCTGACCGGCGAAGCCAGCGCTGTGCCCGCCACCATGACCTATGGCGAAATCAACTCGCTGATGGGATGACCGGCACCGGCAGGCTGTTGATCCAGGCGTTGAAGGCGATCACCAGCCCTGCGACGATCATCAACGCCGCCTTGGTGCGGTTGCCGCCGGGCTGGCGGACCAGCCAGAGACCGGTGACGATCAGCGCCAGCGCCGCGGCCACCGACAGGACAAGGATGATCTGCGGGGCTTCGTTCATCGCGCCATATGTCCCGCCACAAAGGCCCCCGCCGTCGCGATGGCGTCCCGCGCGGCTCCGAGCATGGGGTGGAAGAAGTGAAACACATGGATCATCGCCGGCACGATTTCCAGCCGCACCGCGACCTGGGCATGCCCGGCCGCGGCGGCAAGCCTGACGGCATCATCGAGCAGCGTTTCCTCGCTGCCGACCTGGATCAGCAGCGGCGGTAGCCCGGCGAGGTCGCCATATAGCGGCGCGGCCAGCGGGGCACGGGGATCGCCGCCATTCAGATACATGGTGGCCATGTCGGCGAGGCCCTGGCGCTGGACGATCGGATCGCTCGCGGCCTTGCTGTCCATCGACCCGCCCAATGCCTCCATGTCGACCCATGGCGAGATCGGCACGGCACAGGCCGGCATCGCAAGGCCAGCAGCCTTGATCGCGAGCAGCAGCGCCATGGTCAGGCCGCCACCGGCACTGTCGCCAGCGATGGCGATCCGCCCGGCGGCAATGCCCCGCCCCAGCAGCCAGCGATAACCGGCCAGCGCATCATCGACAGCGGCGGGAAATGGCGCCTCGGGCGCCAGCCGATAGCCGAGCGAGAGTGCCGCGATGCCGGCGGCGCGGCCAAGCTCGCTGGCGAGATGGCGGTGGCTGGCGATCGAGCCGATGACATAGCCGCCGCCGTGGAGGTAGAGCAGCGCCCCGTCGCGCCCTGCCCCCGGCGTCCAGGTCCATTCCGCCGGCACGCCATCGGCCATCGTGCCCGATCGCGACACATCGGCGGCACACGGGAACTGGTCGCCGATGGCGTCGTATCCGGCGCGCATCGCGGCAATGTCGGGCGCCACCGGTCGTGCCGCCAGAAAGGCCCGGATCGCGGCGATTTCGCTGTCGGCGGTGTTCGGA
>JBBQKM010000293.1:0-4050 GCA_038326915.1 Sphingomonadales bacterium | reverse complement strand
GCCACCGCCCGGCGATGGCCGGTGCCATATTGAACGACATCGGCCCGGCCATCGAACCCGCCGGGCTGCAGCGCATGCGCGCCAATGTCGGGCGCCAGGCGATCTGGCCGACCTGGGTCCATGCAGCCCGCGATCTGGCTGCGCGCAACCACGACATCTACCCCAACTGGAGCCTTCACGACTGGCTGGGCTTTGCCAAACGGCTGTGCAAGCTGACCCCGTCGGGGCGCGTCGTGTTCGATTACGACCCGCGCATCGCCGAGGCGTTTCGCCTGCCCAACGCCGATGCCGGGACCGACCTGTGGACGGCGCTGGCGGCGCTGCGCGGCGTGCCGGTGCTCAGCCTGCGCGCCGAACGATCCGATGTGCTGAGCCGCGATACCCAGGCCGAGATGCTGCGCCGACTGCCCGAAATGACGGTGGTGGAAGTGCCCGATGTCGGCCATGCTCCGACGCTCAATGAACCGGCGGCGCTTACGGCTGTCGATGCCTGGCTCGACCAGGTGCTGAGGGGAGAGACACGATGACGAACCGCAACGTCTGGCGGCTGGCAAAGCGCCCGGTCGGCGATATCGCCGATGGCGACCTGGTTTATGGCAACGAGGCGCTGCCCGCACTGGAGGACGGGCAGTTTTCGCTGCGCGTCACCTATCTGTCGCTCGATCCGACCAACCGCATCTGGATGAGCGACCAGGAACAGTACATGCCGCCGGTCGAGGTCGGCGCACCGATGCGCGGCGGCGTGGCCGGCCGGGTCGTCGAAAGCCGCAAGGCCGGGGTCAACCCGGGCGATCTTTATGCGGGCCTGGGCGAATGGGCCGATATCATGGTCACCGACGGGACCGGTTTGAGCCGGCTGCCCGAAATCCCCGGCGTGCCGCTTGCGGCGTCGTTCGGCACCCTGGGCCTTGTCGGCCCGACCGCCTATTTCGGGCTGATGGACATCGGCCAGCCCAAGCCGGGCGAGACTTTGGTGGTCAGCGCGGCGGCGGGCGGTGTCGGCCAGATTGTCGGGCAGATTGCCAAGATCAAGGGCTGCCGCGTCATCGGCATCGCCGGCGGCAAGGCCAAATGCGACTATGTCGTCGATGAACTCGGCTTTGATGCGTGCATCGACTATAAATCGCAGGATGTCGGGGCGGAGCTCGACCGGCTGGCGCCCGACGGCATCGACATCAATTTCGAACATGTCGGCGGCGACATCATGGTGCAGGTCATGAAGCGGATGAAACTGTTCGGCCGCATTGCACTGTGCGGCATGATCAGCAGCTACAACGCCACCGAGGCGAGCGAGCCGCCGGGGTTCTGGACGATGATCCTGATGCGCCGGCTGACCATCCGCGGCTTCATCGTCACCGATTTCGCGGCGCGTTTCGCCGAAAGCGGCCAGGCGATGCTCGGCTGGATGCTCGAGGGCAAGCTGAAGACCCGGCAGGATATCCGCCCCGGCCTCGAGAACGCGGCGACCGCAGTCAAGGACCTGTATACCGGCGGCAATTTCGGCAAGCTGCTGGTCGAAGTGACGCCGCCCTGACACGCGGCAGCGCATTACGATCGTTTACGCTCTACTACCATTGTATTAACGAATCGGGTTTGCTAGGGCGCCCGTAGCCTGCTGTCGTGCGGGAAAAGGGGTTCGTTCCATGTCGCGTCTGCTTATCGCCGCTGCCATTGCCATGCCTGTCATGGCCAGTCCGGCAGCCGCCGCGACCTGGGCCTTTGGTGGCGCCACCGGCACGCTCGCATCGCTGTCGAAAACCGTGGTCGGCGAGGCCACGCTGACAGTGGTGGCGCGTGGTTTTACCCCTGCCCCGTCAACGCTCACCAATATCTCGCAGCTCGCAACGCTGCGCACCATCGACCGGATCGCGGCAAGCATCGGTGTCGTTGGCGGTGCCAACACCCAGCTCGACACCAACGCCACCAACGGCGACCCGCGCGAGGCGTTTGTCATCACCTCGGACCGGCTGCTGAGCCTGACCGGCATCAAGCTTTCCGTCGTCGATCTCAACGACACGGTGCAGATCTATGGTGTCGGCGCCGGCGGCGCGCTCGTTTCGCTGGGCTTTGACGGCACCCTCGCCAGCGGACTGAACGGCCTTGCCAGTGTCGTGAATACCGGCACCATCACCGCCACCGTCGGCGGCACGGTGGACGCGACGTTCCGCGCTCCCCTGGCGCGGTTTTCGAAATATGTGTTCACCACGCGCGCCGGCGGCGACGTGCTGTTCAACGGCGATCGCGGCCAGGGCTATCGGCTCGACAGCATTTCCGCCGATGTCGTACCCGAACCAGGCAGCTGGGCGATGCTGATCGCCGGCTTCGGCCTCGTCGGCGCCGTGCAGCGCCGGCGCCGCGCGGCGGTGGCGCAGATCGCCGCCTAAAGCCAGTCGCCGAACGGCAGCAGCGCGGCATAGTCGGGCAGTGCCTTGCCCGGCAGCCGCGCGCCTTCGCGCAGGCAATAGGCGTCGGCGACGATGCACGCCTGTTGTTCGATGCCATAGCGGCCGAACGGCTTGCCCGGCGCGAGGGCATAGCCATAGCGCGCCAGCGGCGGGCGGCGCAGCACCAGGTTGATGCCCTGCTGGCGCTGCCAGACATGCGTCATCTCGTGGATGAAATGCGCCCGCATCGACAGCGGCTGCGCGGCATAATCGCTGCACCAGTTGTAGCCATTGGGGTGGCACCAGATATGGCCATCGGGCGCCATCGTCACCCACCAGGGGTGAAACATCCAGTATTTGGCGTTGCGGATGGTGACGGCAGCGGCATCGAGGCCGGCACCGAACACCGAGGCCGCGAGATCGGTTTCCGCCGCGGTCAGGCCACGAACCCGCGGTCTAGTGTCCGGCATGCGCCTCGCCGGCTGCCATCACCATCGCCGTTGCAGTGACCTTGGCACCGCTGGCGAAATTCAGCGTCAACGGCAGCGTTTTCGGCGCGCCGGTCAAGCCAAAGATCATCAGGTGATTGGCGCCGGGATCGAAATGCACGCCCATGCCGGCATCGACGCGGACGTCATCGAGCTTGGCCATCTTCATCACGCCGCCGTCCATCGTCGTGCTGTGCATCTCGATCCGCACGCCGGGTGCGGTGACCGACATCAGCCGGTCATCCTTCGCGCCGGCGATGATGGTCATGTACCCCGCCGACGGGCGGCCGGGGACGGGGTTGAGGCGGATGGTGGCGTTGCGCACCTGCGGCGCCGCGGCGCCCGCCGTCGTGGCGGCGCTGGCCGGTGCCAGCCCGGGCGCCGCAAAGGCGAGCAAGGCATAGGCGATCGGGGTGCGGAACGGTTTGCGGAACATTCGTCGGTGTCCTTTGCTGATTGCGGCAATTTAGGGTGGCGACAGCCCGTTGTCATCGGCTTGCACTGACGCAGACCGCTACCTAAATGCGGCCCCACTATTGAACCCTCCCGGCTGACCATTATCTGACAGCAGGACACCATCAGGGACGATGGGTGGCATCGCTTCGGGGTGCCGCCGAACGGGCCCATAGCGCAAGGACGGAACAGGACATCATGGCCAAAGTCATCGGTATCGATCTCGGCACCACCAACAGCTGCGTTGCCGTCATGGAAGGGGCGACCCCCAAGGTCGTCGAAAACGCCGAAGGCGCGCGCACGACGCCGTCGCAGGTCGCCTTTACCAAGGATGGCGAGCGGCTCGTCGGCCAGCCGGCCAAGCGCCAGGCGGTGACCAACCCCGAGAACACGATCTTTGCCGTGAAGCGCCTGATCGGCCGCGGCTTCAACGATCCGATGACGCAGAAGGACATGGCGCTCGTCCCCTACAAGATCGTCAAGGGCGGCAATGGCGATGCCTGGGTCGCCGCCGGCGGCCAGGATTATTCGCCGTCGCAGGTCAGCGCCTTCATCCTCCAGAAGATGAAGGAAACCGCCGAGGCCTATCTGGGCGAAACCGTCACCCAGGCCGTCATCACCGTGCCGGCCTATTTCAACGACGCCCAGCGCCAGGCCACCAAGGACGCCGGCAAGATCGCCGGTCTCGAAGTGCTGCGCATCATCAACGAGCCGACCGCGGCGGC